>JAPLPA010000090.1:0-1089 GCA_026400415.1 Afipia sp.
CGCGCGCAGGTCAACGAACGCCTGCAGGAAATCCGCGATCAGTTGCCGGCGGGTACTGAAGGCGGCCTCGCGCCGATTGTGACGGCGCTTGGCGAGATGCTGATGTTCACCGTGGTGTCCGACACGATGAGCGTGCAGGAAATCCGCTCGCTGATCGATTGGACGATCCGGCCGAAACTGCGCGGACTTCCGGGTGTCGCCGACGTCAACGTGCTTGGCGGATTTGTCAGGATTTTCGAAGTGGTGCCGTCGGCGCCCGCGATGGCGGCGCGCGGCATCACCACTGAACAGCTTGAGAAAGTGCTGGTCGCCAACAATCGCAACGACGGCGCGGGCCGCGTGCGCGAAGGTGAGGAAGCGCTATTGGTCCGCTCAGAGGGCCGCATCCGCTCGCTCGACGATGTGCGCAATACCATCGTGACCGTCAAATCCAACACCACGGTGCGCGTCGGCGACGTTGCCGAGGTGCGCGAAGGCGCGTTGCCGCGCAACGGTGTCATCACGGCGAACGCGGAAGGCGAGGCGGTGTGGACCACAGTGCTGGGTCTGCGCGGCGCGAACGCAAAAATCGTCGTCAGTGGCGTGAAGGAAAAACTGAAGGAAATCGAACCGCTGCTGCCGCAGGGCGCGAAGATCGTGATTTTCTACGACCGCAATGAGTTGATCGAAAAAGCCGTGTGGACGGTGCAACGCGTGCTGATCGAGGCCATCGTGCTGGTCGTCATTCTGCTCGTGTTGTTTCCTTAGAGCCGCCGTCGTGGTGGCGGCGTGTCTTCCGCTGGCGGTTCTCTCGACATTCATCATCATGCGGCTGTTCGGCTGGTCTGCGAATATTATGTCGTTGGGAGGCCTGGCCATCGCCATCGGGCTTCTGGTCGATTGCGCCGTGGTGGTGGTGGAGAATGTCGAGCATCGCATCGCCGAGAAGACAAATCCCGATCTGAAGGCGCGGCTTCGCATCACGCTCGACGCGGTGAAGGAAGTCGTCGTGCCGCTGGTGGCGGGCGTCGTCATCATCATCACGGTATTCATGCCGCTGCTATCGCTGCAGGGACTTGAAGGGCGGCTGTTCAGCCCGGTCGAGCTGAC
>JAPLPA010000090.1:1099-2258 GCA_026400415.1 Afipia sp.
GTCGCGCTGACAATCGGGTTTGCGCTTGCGGCAGCGCTGCTGCTGTCGCTGACGGTCATTCCGGTGCTGGCTGCATTTCTCATCAAACATGGTTCACATCAGGAGCCGTGGCTCATTCGTCAATTGCACAAGGGCTACGATCCGCTGCTGGCGAAGGCGTTGAATGCGCCCGGGATCGTGGCCGGTGTGGTGATTTCCGGGCTGCTGATTGCGGGTATCGCGTTTACCGGCATTGGCTCGACATTTCTGCCGACGATGGAGGAAGGCACGCCGGTCATCTCGCTTCGCAAATATCCGACGATTTCCGTCGATGAAGCCGCCGAAACCGATCTGTTGATTCAGAAAGAACTGAAGGCGGCGATCCCGGAGATCGACCGTATCATGGCGCGCGCAGGTGCTGACGAACTCGGTCTCGACCCCGCGCCGATCAACGAAACCGATTTGTTCATGACATTGAAGCCGCGCAGCACATGGCGCGGCAAGGACATGAAATGGCTTTTGGAGGAAATGCGGAAGGTTCTCGATCCAATTCCGGGCATTTCATTTGCGTTCGCGCAGCCCATCGACATTCGCGTGCAGGAAATGATTATCGGCGCGCGCGGCGACGTCGTGGTGAAAATCTTCGGCGATGATATTCCGACGCTCAATAAACTCGGGCGCGAGATTTCCGCACAGATCAAGAAAGTATCCGGCTCGACGGATGTGTTTGCGCTGCGCAACGCAGGCCAGAAGTATTTCACCGTGAAGGTCGATCGCGCCAAAGCCGGCCGGCTCGGGTTGAATGCCACCGACGTGCAGGACGCATTGCGCATCTGGGTTGATGGCAAGCGTGTCGGCATCGTGCTCGAAGGCACGATTCGCACACCGCTCGTCATTCGCGGCGAGGCGGGATTGCGGGCGTCATCGGATGACCTCTCGCATACGCCGATTGTGCTGCCCGGCGGCGGCACGGTGGAATTGTCGCAACTCGCCGACATCAAAATCGAAGATGGTCCGATTCAGGTGATCCGTGAAGGCGGCCAGAGATTTGCGACTGTGCTCGCCAATGTCGAGGGCCGCGATCTCGTCGGCTTCGTTGACGAAGCGCGCGCAGCGGTGGCGAAGAATGTGCCGGTCCCGCTGGGTTATACGCTGGCGTGGGGCGGCCAGTTCGAGAACC
>JAPLPA010000026.1 GCA_026400415.1 Afipia sp.
GGTCGGATAGCCGCCGAAGCCGACGACCGCGCGCGGCTTCAACCGTTGCAGCAATGCGAGCGCCATGACACCGCCTGCAGCCAGCATCGCGCCGGTTCGCGCGAGTGCCCATGGCGTTCGGCCCCGCACCGTCTCAGACGGCACCACATCGAACATATCTCGGGAAAACAATCCGCCATATTGAACAGCGCGCGAGTCTGTGACCAGCCTGACACGCGCGCCGCGTTTCATCAGAGCGACGCCGAGCGCCTCGGCGGGAAACAGATGTCCGCCTGTCCCGCCCGCCGCCAGCATGATGAGTGGCGAGTCGGTCATATTCTTGCGCGAATTCTTTTCGCAAAACCGCTGCAGACTTTTGCGGAATACGCGCTCATCAAGCATAGCTTCGTGCAGCGTTGGCCGCGCTGATCGATTCCATTTCGATGCGCGGACGTTGCCGCGTCAGCGCCAACAGCATTCCAACACCATAAGCCAGCGAGATCATCGACGAGCCGCCGTAGGAAATGAACGGCAGCGTCATGCCCTTTGCGGGCATCAGATGCAAATTCACCGCCATGTTGATGGAGGCTTGAATACCGAACATGATCGCGAGGCCTGCGGCCGCGAAACGCGAGAAAAGATCTTCGCTGGCGTATGCGCGCGACAGTGCCCGGATGACGATGAAGGCGAACAATGCGAGCAGCGCGAGACAGATGATGATTCCAAATTCCTCCGCTGCGACTGCGAACACGAAATCGGTGTGGCTGTCCGGCAGAATACGTTTCACAGTCCCTTCGCCCGGACCCTGCCCGAACCAGCCGCCCTTCATAAAAGACTCCAAGGCTGTATCGACCTGAAACGTGTCGCCCGATGACGGATCCATGAATCGTTTGATGCGTCCGGCGACGTGCGGCACCATCATGTAGGCACCGAGCAATCCGACTGCCGAAGCGCCCATCAGACCGAACACCCAGATCATCCGCATTCCGGCGATGAAGAACAACGTGCCCCACACCATCAGCACCAGCATGGTTTGTCCGAAATCAGGCTCCAAAACCAAAAGCGTGACAAGCGTCATCAAGAGCGCCATTGCCATCGATGTCGCGGGCATTTCGGGACGGCGTGCAGATTCGGCAAAAAGCCACGCTACCACCACCACAAACGCGGGCTTGGCGCACTCCGATGCCTGAATGTTGACGCCGAGGAGCGTGATCCAACGTTTCGCGCCTTTGACTTCCGGTCCGATCAGCAAGGTCGCAACGATCAGCACGACACTGATGGCGAAAACGATCAGCGCCGAGCGGCGAATCTGCCGTGGCGATAAAAACGACACAGCAATCATCACTACGATGGACGGGAGAAGAAAGATCACATGCCGGTTAAAGAAATGAAACGGGTCGAGATGCAGGCGCGCCGCGACCGGCGGACTTGCGGCGAGCGACAGAATGACGCCGCCCAGCATCAGCGTCATGATCGCTGCCAGTAACAGGCGGTCAACCGTCCACCACCATTCGCTCAATGGAGTGCGCTGTTCGCGGGAAATCATAACGACGCCTCCTTGGCGGGCGTGACGGACCCAAGAGCCATAACGAGATCGCGGAAACGCTCGCCGCGCTTTTCAAAATTCGGAAACTGGTCGAACGATGCGCAGGCCGGAGACAGCAGTACCACTGGCTCGGCCAGCCCCGAATCCGCCGCATCCCGCGCAGCATGAGGCACGGCGGTTTCCAAATCCTTGCTGAATTCGTGCGGAACCGGCCCCAGCGTGGCGGCGAACTCCTGCGCCGCCTCGCCAATCAAATAGGCCTTGCGGATGCGCGGGAAGAATTCTCGTAAGGATTCAATGCCGCCGGTCTTGGGCTTGCCACCCGCGATCCAGTAAATATCGCCGAACGACGACAGCGCATGGGCCGCTGCATCCGCATTGGTGCCCTTGGAGTCGTTAATAAAGAGCGTCGCGCCCTTGCGGCCGATCTGCTCCATGCGGTGTGCGAGACCCGGAAAACTCCGCAAACCATCCTGCAATGCCTTGCCGCTGACGCCGAGCGCAAGCGCTGCAGCGGACGCGCAGGCGGCGTTCTGCGCATTATGCAGTCCGCGCAATGAACCGATATTGTCGATTGTCGCAATCTCCACGCGTGCGCCGCCCGATGCGCTTACAATCCCGTTGCCTTCGAGAAACACGCCCTGCGCCAGCGGCCGCGTCACTGAGACGCGAACGACATGCTTGCCTTGCTGCTCGATACGATTTGCCGCAGCCTCGCTCCATGAGTCATCCACACCAATGATGGCTGCCCCGCCGCGCTGGACGTTGGCCACCAGTCGCTCTTTCACCGCCGCATAATGTTCAAGCGTGCCGTGGCGATCGATGTGATCTTCAGTGACGTTTAGAAGAATACCCACGCTGGGATCGAGCGATGGCGTCAAATCGATTTGATACGAAGACATCTCGATCACATGAACGCGGCCAAGCTTCGGCGGATCGAGCGACAAAATCGCGGTGCCGATGTTGCCGCCCATCTGCGTGTCGTAACCGGCCTCGCGCATCAGATGCGCGACCAGCGCGGTGGTGGTCGATTTTCCGTTGGTGCCGGTGATGGCGACGAATGGCGCGCTCGACGCATGACTTCTGCGTTCGCGACAGAACAATTCAATGTCGCCGATGACTTCGATACCGGCATTCTTCGCCAGTTGTACAGTCCAGTGCGGAGCCGGATGCGTGAACGGCACGCCGGGCGTCAGAACGAGTGCGGAAAAATCTTTCCACGGTACATCGCGCAGATTTGCAGTTTTGAAACCCGCCGTCGTGGCCTCGGCCATTTTCTGCGCGCTGTCGTCACAGGCGATCACGTCTGCACCACCGGCCTTCAAGGCATGACAGCTTGCAAGTCCCGACCCGCCCAAGCCGAATACCGCGACGGTCTTGCCTGCGAAGGACGTGACGGGAATCAAAAGCCTACCTCAGCTTCAAGGTCGAGAGACCGGCGAGCGCCAACATCACCGACACGATCCAGAACCGGATCACGATCTGCGGTTCGGTCCAGCCCAACTGCTCGAAGTGATGATGGATTGGCGCCATCCTGAAGATGCGTTTGCCTGTCAATTTAAATGACGCGACCTGAACGATCACCGACACAGCCTCTAGCACGAACAGCCCGCCGATCACGGCGAGCACGATCTCATGCTTGGTTGCGACCGCGATTGCACCGAGCATGCCGCCGAGCGCGAGCGAACCGGTGTCGCCCATGAAAATCGACGCAGGCGGCGCATTGAACCAGAGAAATCCTAATCCCGCGCCCAGCACCGCGCCGCACAGCACCGCAAGTTCGCCGGTACCTGCGACGTATCGAATCTGCAGATATTCGGCGAACACCGCGTTGCCAGCGAGATAGGCAATCATGCCGAAGCTTCCGGCAGCGATCATCACCGGCACGATGGCGAGGCCATCGAGACCGTCGGTGAGATTGACCGCATTGCCTGCGCCCACAACGATAAAGGCTGCGAAGAATACGAAGAACCACCCAAAGTTGATGGTGAATTCTTTCAGGAACGGAATCGCAAGCGCGGTCGCGGATTGATCGCGCCCGACCCAGACGATGAGACTGCACGCGACCAGCGCAATCAAGCCTTCGACCGCGAGGCGCGTGCGTGCTGAAAATCCGGCATCGGTTTGCTTGGTGACCTTCAGATAGTCGTCGTAGAAGCCAACGAAGCCGAAACCCAGTGTGACGCCGAGAACAATCCAGACATAAGGGTTGCGCAAATTCGCCCATAACAATGTCGCGACCAGCAAACCCGCGAGGATCATCAGGCCACCCATCGTTGGTGTGCCTTTTTTCGTCACCAGATGCGTCGGCGGGCCGTCAGCGCGGATCGGCTGGCCTTTGCCCTGCGCGAGACGAAGATGATCGATGATCCACGGTCCGAACATGAACACAACTAGCGCGCCCGTCACCATCGCGCCGCCGGTGCGGAACGTGATGTAGCGGAACACGTTGATGCCCGGAATCGTGCCTGCGAGATCTGTCAGCCAATAAAACATTCAATCCGTCCTGTATCGCCTGCTCTAGACAACAGCGTCGTCGAGCGCGGCCTTTCCTGGAAAATGCGTCTGCAACGAAGTCACGATCAATTTCATGCGCGAGCCGAGCGAACCTTTTATCATGACCGCATCGCCGGCACCGAGAGCCGCGACCACCTGAGATTCGAGCGCCGCCGAATGATCGGCATAGCCGCCCTTTTGCGCCGAAGGAA
>JAPLPA010000015.1 GCA_026400415.1 Afipia sp.
CAAACGACAGCCACCCCAGTTGGAATGTGCGTCAAACGCACGGCAGATTCCGTCTTGTTGACGTGCTAGCCGCCTGCACCGCCAGATCGCATTGTATCGGTGCGAACGTCTGACTCAGCAATATCGATCTTGATCGAATTGTCGATCACCGGGAAAATCGCGACGCTTGAAAAGGATGTGTGCCGACGCGCGTTGGAATCGAATGGTGAAATTCGCACAAGGCGATGCACGCCGCCCTCGGTCTTGAGCCATCCGTAAGCATTGTGACCGCTGATCTGAATGGTGGCAGATTTGATGCCGGCTTCTTCGCCTTCGGACTCTTCGAGATATTCAACCTTGAACCCACGCTTCTCCGCCCAGCGCGTATACATGCGCAACAGCATGGAGGCCCAATCCTGGCTCTCGGTGCCGCCAGCACCGGCATGAACCTCCAGATAAGAGTTGAACTTGTCGGCCTCGCCGGAGAGCAGCGCTTCGAGTTCTTGCCGCGCGACATCTTTCTTGAGCGCCTTAAGTGCGTTCTCAGCCTCGGTAACGACACCCTCGTCCTTTTCGGACTCGCCGAGTTCGATCATGCCGATCTGGTCTTCGAGCTCGCGTTCGGTCTTGCCGATCCCAGAAAGCTGATTCTCCAGCGAGGTGCGCTCCTGCATCAGCTTTTGAGCTTTCTGCGGATCGTTCCAGAGATCGGGATGTTCGGCGAGAGCGTTCAGCTCGGCAAGGCGCGCCGTTGCAGCATCGACGTCAAAGATGCCTCCTCAGCAGTCCGACAGACTGCTTGATCTCTTCGACGATGCGTTCAATTTCAGGGCGCATGACAATTCCGGTTACGGCAAGCGCCGCGATTCAATGGATGCGAGGATGTAACGGCAGAAGGGCGCGGGTGCAATCGCTCCGCGTCAGTAGAGTCCACCTGTTCCGGATCTGATGACCGCGCGATCCGCATCGGGGGAAACGCTGAGTGAGCGGCCATCCGCATCGGCTACCCCAATGACAGAGTAATTGTCAGGCGGTGCCGTACCTGGTTTGAAGGCCTCGAGGATGGTCTTGCCGCCATCGCCGGGGCCCGCTCGCATACCCGTTTTTGCATCCACACGGATCAGCTTGATACCGGCCGGTACGCGGAACGGCACTGCAGGCTTGTCGGCGAGTGCAAGCTTGAAAAAATCCTTCACGATTGGCGCAGCCGTATGGCCACCGCTCTGACCGCGACCGAGATTGCGCGGCTTGTCGTAACCGACATAAACGCCGCAGACGAGATCAGGTGAGAAGCCGATAAACCAAACATCCTTCTCGTCGTTGGTCGTTCCCGTCTTGCCGGCGATGGGCTTGCCGACTTCCCGCACAATTGTCGCCGTGCCGCGCTGAACGACGCCTTCCATCATCGAGGTGATCTGGTAGGCGGTCATCGGATCGAGAACCTGTTCGCGGCGATCGACCAGCGTTGGCTCCGGCTGACTCTTCCAGCCATCGGTCGCATCGCAGCCGCGGCATTCGCGCGCGTCATGTTTGAAGATGGTGTGACCGTAACGATCCTGAATGCGGTCGATCAAGGTCGGCTTGATACGCTTGCCGCCATTGGCGAACATCGAATAGGCCGTGACCATACGCATGACGGTCGTCTCACCGGCACCGAGCGCGTAAGATAGATAGTTCGGCAGATCGTCATAGATACCGAAACGCTTGGCGTATTCTGTGATGAGCGGCATGCCGACATCCTGCGCCAGACGCACCGTCATGGTGTTACGCGACAGTTCGAGACCGGTGCGCAGCGTTGATGGACCGTAATATTTTCCGGCTGAATAGTTTTCAGGACGCCACACGCCCTGCCCCGCACCCTGATCGATTTCGATCGGGGCGTCGATCACCACCGTTGATGGCGTGTAGCCATTATCAAGCGCGGTGGCATAGACGATGGGCTTGAAGGACGATCCCGGCTGACGATAAGCCTGCGTGGCGCGGTTGAACTGGCTCTGATCGAACGAGAATCCGCCGACCATCGCAACGACGCGGCCCGTCCACGGGTCCATGGCAACCATCGCGCCGGAGACTTCCGGTACCTGACGCAAACGATATTGGCCTTCGACCTTGCTTCCGTCCTTAGCAAGCAGCGGATCGGCATAGATCACGTCCCCTGCTGCAATGACCTGCGAAACGTTGGTCGGCGTCTTGCCGCGGGTCGGACCAGCCGCTGCTTTCGCCCATCGCACGCCGTCGAGCGAAATGAGTCCGGTTTCACGAGTTTTGCTGACTGCGCCGCCCAGTTCGCGGCCTGGCTGAAAGCCGATGCGCGCAGATTGATCGCTGGTCTCAAGCACCACGGCCAACCGCCACGGCGAAATGTCGGACAGCGCTTTGACTTCAGCGAGCTTCACGCCCCAGTCGCTCGTGATGTCAATTTTGCTTTGCGCGCCACGCCAGCCTTGCGCTTCGTCGAAGTTGACAAGGCCTCCGGCCATCGCCTTGCGTGCCATGACCTGCAACGTCGGATCGAGCGTCGTTCGAACCGAAAGGCCGCCTTCATACAATTTCTTTTCGCCGTAGCGCTCAAAGATATCGCGGCGGACTTCC
>JAPLPA010000285.1 GCA_026400415.1 Afipia sp.
CGCAAGGTGCCGATGACCTCGATGCCTGAATTGGTTGCAGCGTTCCACTCGCTGGTCGGTATGGCGGCTGTGCTGGTCGCGGCCGGTGCATTCTATGCGCCCGCCGCCTTCGACATCGGAACACGCGGCAACATTCACGCGTCGAGCCTCGTTGAGATGTCGCTCGGTGTCGCTATCGGCGCGCTGACTTTCACGGGTTCAGTAATCGCGTTTATGAAATTGTCTGGGCGCATGAGCGGTTCGCCGATCATGCTGCCGTTCCGGCACGTCATCAATATCGCGCTGGCTCTGGCGCTGGTGTTCTTCATCTACGGACTGGTCGTCTCGCAGAGCAGCTTCGATTTCTGGATGATTACGATCCTCGCACTGGTCCTCGGCGCGCTCATCATCATCCCGATCGGTGGTGCCGACATGCCTGTCGTGATCTCGATGCTGAACTCGTATTCGGGCTGGGCTGCGGCGGGCATCGGCTTCACGCTCGGCAATTCGGCGCTCATCATCACTGGCGCACTGGTCGGCTCATCCGGCGCAATCCTGTCTTACATCAGGTGCCACGCGATGAATCGTTCGTTCATCTCCGTCATTCTCGGCGGCTTCGGCGGCGACAGCGAAGGTCCAGCCGCAGCAGGTGGCGGCGAAGTGAAGCCGGTCAAGCTCGGCTCCGCCGACGACGCGGCCTTCATCATGAAGAATGCCCAGAAGGTCATCATCGTGCCGGGTTACGGCATGGCGGTGGCGCAGGCGCAGCATGCGCTTCGTGAAATGGCCGACACGCTCAAGAAAGAAGGCGTCGAGGTGAAGTACGCCATCCATCCGGTCGCGGGCCGCATGCCGGGCCACATGAACGTGCTGTGTGTTCGAACTGGAAGACATCAATTCGGAATTTGCGCAGGCCGATGTGGCATTCGTGATTGGCGCCAATGACGTGACCAATCCGGCGGCGGAAGACGACCCCAAATCGCCAATTTACGGCATGCCGGTGCTGCAGGTTTGGAAAGCCGGCACCGTGATGTTCATCAAGCGCTCACTGGCGTCGGGCTATGCCGGGGTCGACAATCCACTGTTTTATCGCGACAACACCATGATGCTGCTTGGTGATGCCAAGAAAATGACGGAGAACATCGTCAAGGCACTGTAACGCGTAACGCCGAGTCTCATCACGAGGAGGGCAGGATGGCTGACAACAAGTCAAAGCGCGGTGGCGCCGATGCAAAATTGATTGCGTTGAGTGAACCTTACGAAGTTCGTTACTGGTCCAAGAAACTCAGGATCACGCCGGCGAAGCTGAAAGCCGCCGTCAAGAAAGTCGGTCATTCAGCGAAGAAGGTCGAAGCCTACATCAAGGAACAGAAGCACAAGGCACGCGATCGCGCCTTGATCGCACTGAGCCAGCCTTATGAAGTACGCTACTGGTCGAAGAAGCTGAAGATCACGCCGGCCGCGTTGAAAGCTGCCGTGAAAGCGGTCGGCCATTCGTCGAAAAAGGTTACGGCTTACGTTATCGCACATACACAACGGCCAGCACGCTTAGCGCGCTGGCCGTTTTGATTGGCGGGTTTGGTTAGGTAGCCTTCGGTAGGCGATACACTGCGCAGAGCTTGTTGCCGTCCGGATCGCGCAGATAGGCGATGTGCATTTTGAGGTCACCCATTCCGCGAATGCCCGGCGGATCTTCGCACGTGGTTCCGCCGTTCGCGACGCCCGCCGCATGCCAAGCATCGGCTTCCGCCGCTGAGGCTGCTGCAAATCCGATAGTGCCGCCATTGGCGAACGTCGCCGCTTTGCCGTCGATCGGTTTTGAGACAGAAAAAGTCCCCGTCTTGGTGCGATAAAAAATACGATGGCGATCGACAACCGCCGGCTGCACCCCGAGTGTGCCCAACAGTTTGTCGTAAAATGACTTAGCCCTGTCGAGATCGTTCGTCCCGATCATGATGTGTGAGAACATTTAGCGCTTCCTCCCAAAAACAGCACATTGAATACGGCATCTCGTTTTAGGGTGCAAATTCCTTTTGCATTGGTTGGATGTCTATGCCTTTCGCATTCAGGCCGTTACTGTTGATGCCATGAGCACCCATTCGCATATGCCACGGTCCGCGTGGATATTCCCCACCCTGGCTGTTTTGCTTTTCATCGCGACCACAATTCCAGCATTCGGCGTGGGCTTCACACGCTCGGTCACAGGTGTGGCCTTCGCTGCCGTCTTGTTGTTGGTTCTGTTCGGAACCGTGTTTGCCGCCGTGCACCATGCCGAGATAATCGCGCAGAGGATCGGTGAGCCCTACGGCACGTTGTTGTTGACGCTGGCCGTCACCGTAATCGAGGTCGCGCTGATCGCAACCATCATGCTCGGCGACAAAGCGGTGCCGACGCTTGCGCGTGACACGGTGTTCGCCGTCGTGATGATTGTCTGCAACGGACTCGTGGGTCTCTGCATTCTCGTCGGCGGTTTGCGCTATCGCGAACAGGATTTTCAGGTCACCGGGGTTAACGTCTATCTGAGCGTTCTTATTGTGCTCGCGACGATCACGCTGATCCTGCCGAACTACACGCAGGCAACGCCGGGGCCGGTCTATTCTGCGGGTCAGTTAGCATTTGTCAGCATCGCCACCGTGGTGCTCTACGGCGTGTTTCTCTACACGCAGACCATTCGCCATCGCGATTACTTCATCGCTGGTGACAATGATGGCGATGACCACAACGCTCGAACGTCCGGCAAGACGCTTGTAGTCAGCGGTGTGCTTTTGTTGATCTCGTTGCTGGCAGTCGTGCTGCTCGCGAAAAAATTCTCGCTGGTGGTTGATGCAGGTGCGGCCGCCATCGGTGCGCCGCCGGCTTTCGCGGGTATTGTGGTAGCGCTTCTCATCTTGCTGCCGGAGAGCGTAGCAGCCTTGGCGGCAGCGCGCCGCAACGACCTGCAGAAGAGCATCAATCTCGCGTTGGGGTCGTCGATCGCTACCATCGGGCTCACTGTGCCCGCCGTCGCCATCGCGACTTATTTGCTCGACAAGACGTTGGTGCTCGGCCTCGGTGCCCGCGACATGGTGCTGTTGCTGATGACTATGCTGATCAGTCTTCTGACCTTTGGAACCGGACGGACCAACATTCTGTTCGGGCTGGTCCACGTGCTGGTCTTTGCGGTCTTCATTTTTCTGGTGCTGGTGCCTTAACCATTTGAATCGCTCTGAATATTGCCAAACAGCGCAATTGCCATTGATCCGTCGCAGTTGATCCCTCAATCGGCCCCAAAGTTCCCGCATCTCACCCGCTGCGGGAGTGGTTGGAAATGGTCGCGAAGTTTCTGTCGAAATATATTCTGGAAGTGATCCCATCGATCGTCGCCACGGTGGTCGGGGCGTACATCGTCACGCATTACATCAACGCAAAATCCGATGCCGAAAAGCCAAAGGCTGCCATTGTGGCTCCGGCTAACACGGCAAAAGCGGTCGAGGCGTCCGCGCCAAAGCCAGCGAAGGCCGAGTCCGCGAAAGCTGATCCGGACACCGCTGCTGAGACCGCGAACGCTCCGACCGAGCCACGCCGCCGTCCGCCCGTTTTGCGCGAGAAGGCGGCTGCAAAGCCTGTCGCGCAGCCTTCCGAGGCCAAGGGTGACGACACCCGTGACGCCAATGACATCGCGCGAGAAGCTATCGCTAGGTTACGCAACTCAGATCCCGCGCCAGCTACCGAGCAACCTCGCGCGCAGGAAGTGCCACGAGTTCAGGAAGCTCTGCGTCCGCAGGAGCGCACGAGGGTCAATGTAACCGCTGCGCCGGTTGTCACCGCGCCCGCGCCGATCCCGGCTCCATCGGCGAATCAGGTGCCTGCTGCGAACGCGGTGCCACCGTTGAATGAAGTCACCATAGCGCCTTCGCCTCAGCCGCCGGTCGTGCGTGCCGACGAATCCTTCCGTCCGACTCCTCCGGCCGATATTCCATCGCGGCCGCTCGATCTGCGGGCCAAGGAAAATACCAAGGAACGCACCTCGGTCGCCGAGGACGTCGTGTCCACCGCCAAGACGGTGTTCCATGCCGTCATTCCCGGTATCAATTGAACACCGTCCAATCGCTCAAACAAAAACGCGGGCCTGAAGGCCCGCGTTTTTGTATCGAGTTCTGAAATTGTTTTAGCGAGGACCACCACGGCCACCGCCGGCACCGCCACGTCCGCCGCCGCCCGCACCACCGCGTTCTGCACCCGGACCCGCGCCGAACACCGGCTTCGGCTTCATCGGCAGCAGACCTTCACGCTGCAACTTCTTGCGCGCCAACTTACGAGCACGGCGAACGGCTTCCGCCTTTTCGCGAGCCTTCTTCTCGGACGGCTTTTCGTAATGACCGCGGAGGTTTCATCTCGCGGAAAATACCCTCTCGCTGCATCTTTTTCTTCAGCGCCTTGAGAGCCTGGTCGACATTGTTATCGCGAACGAGAACCTGCACGCGGCATCCTCTTTTTCTGATCGGTTTGAAATTCTATCGACGTTGAAAGGCCGACAAAGGCCAAGCCCTTCACATCAAGGGCGCGGATGTACCAGACGAATGGTTAAATGTCCACCTGCAGGGGCCCTGATCTGGCAACCAAATTCCACCCGGAAAGCGCTTATTTCCGGGACAAATCGGCAGGTTTCACCTCTGTGACATGGCCCATTTTGCGACCCGGACGAGGAGTGCCCTTGCCGTAAAGATGGACAGTTGCGCCGGGTTTCGCCAACCACTGGGCATAATCGTTGATGTCGTTGCCGATGAGGTTTGTCATGGTCACATCGCCATGGCGCAACGGATGAGCGAGCTTCCAGCCCGCAATAGCGCGGATGTGCTGCTCGAATTGCGAGACCGACGCGCCGTCGAGCGTCCAGTGACCCGAATTATGGACCCGCGGCGCGATTTCATTGACCAGCAAAGTCGTGCCGTCTTTTCCCGGCACCACAAACATCTCCACACCCAGCACGCCGACATAGTCCAGCGCATTGGCGATGCGGGTGGCGATGTCGCGGGCCTGCGCGGCGAGCGTATCGGAGATCGTAGCAGGCACGTGCGATGTTTTTAGAATGTGATCGCGATGCTCGTTTTCCGTCACGTCGTAACAGACAACTTCGCCGTCAAAACCTCGCGCGGCGATGATTGAAATCTCGCGTTCGAACGGCACGAAGGCCTCGAGGATGGCGGATTTGGTTTGCAGGTCGCTCCAGACCGTTTCCAGATTATCTCCGGCGCGGATTTTAGTCTGACCTTTGCCGTCATATCCGAAACGCCGGGTCTTGAGCACTGCTGGCAAACCGATTTGAGCGGTCGCCCTCTGTAATCCCTGAGCGGACGCAACATCGGCATAAAGCGCGGTAGCAATGCCCAGCGACTGGATGAAATTCTTTTCGGCGAGTCGATCGTGCGTGGTTTCCAGCACTTTGGGATCAGGCAGCACGGTGCGCCGCGCAGCAAGTATCATTGCGGCTGAGGCCGGTATGTTTTCAAACTCGTAAGTGATGACATCGACATCGGCGGCGAACAGCTCCAGCGCCTCGACGTCGGCGTATTCGGCGCAGGTCGCGTTCTGCACGACATCGAAGGCAGGCGAATCCGGATCGGGCGAGAATATCTGCACTTTGAGGCCGAGGCGTGCTGCCGCCAATGCCAACATCCGGCCCAACTGCCCGCCGCCAAGAATGCCGATGGTGTCGCCTGGCTTTAGCGTCACCCGATTGGGAGATGTCACTTAGAATCCTCAGGGCGCTCGCCGACCGCCTCGGTCTGCTGCTTGCGCCACGCGGCAAGCCGGGTTGCCAAGCCAGAATCGTTCAGTGCCAGCACACTGGCCGCAAGCAGGGCGGCATTGATAGCTCCCGGCTTTCCGATCGCCAAGGTTCCGACCGGAATCCCCGCTGGCATTTGCACAATCGAATACAGCGAATCCATTCCCGATAATGCCTTGGATTCCACCGGCACCCCGAACACGGGCAGTTCCGTCATCGAAGCCGCCATGCCGGGAAGGTGCGCCGCGCCGCCAGCACCTGCGATCACGATCTTAAAGCCGGCGGCCTTCGCGCCCTTGGCAAATTTATAGAGCCGGTCGGGCGTGCGATGTGCCGAGACGATAAGCGCCTCATGCGCGATGCCGAGCGCGTCGAGCGCTTCGGCAGCGTGTTTCATGGTGTCCCAATCGGACTGGCTTCCCATGATGATGGCGACGGGGACGGTCATGAAAAAACGTCTTTATGGCCTCGGAAACGGAGGCGGATTGTAGGGTTCGAATTTTGAGTAGAAAGTTGCTGAAAAAGGAATACCCTTTCATGGTCAATACCGGCAAGTCCTCTCAAGCCCTGCGGCGACCGAATTGGCCAAAAAAACAGCCAGGAAATTAACGAAAAAAGTCGGCTCCAATTCACGATCCCGCCCGCGTGCGACAGTTCCTCACGGCGCAAAAGGCGGTGCGTTGAAGACAACGCTGAAGGTCGGCGCTTCCTCTAAGACAATCCGTGCGCTCAAGGCCAAACTCGCCGCCGCACAAGCTCGAATCGATGAGCTGCAGGCTTGGGCCGATACTGATTTTTTGCTCAACATCTACAATCGCCGGGGCTTCGAACGCGAGCTTGCCCGTTCCATCGCCTACATCAAACGATATGCAGCAACTGGCGCGCTGGTCGTGCTCGATGTCGATCGGCTGAAACCAGTCAACGACAAATTCGGTCATGCCGCCGGCGATGTCGTGCTGAAAGGCGTGGTGGCGGTGTTGATGCGCCATGTCCGGTCTTCCGATGTGGTCGGACGATTGGGCGGCGATGAATTTGGGTTGTTGCTTTGGAATCTCACGGAAGCGGATGCGCGCACCAAGGCGAAGGCGCTGGAAGACGCCATCGATCAGCTCACGTTTGTGTTCAAAGGAAAGGCCGTGACCGCCGGCGCTTCGGCGGGAATCGCGTTGTTGGGTCCAATGAATGACGCGGCAACCGCGCTGGAACAGGCCGATCGCGCGATGTATCAACGCAAAGAACTGCGGCGGGGCATGCTGACTAAAAAAGTCAGGCAATGATATCTGG
This sequence comes from Afipia sp., assembly GCA_026400415.1. Classification (GTDB taxonomy): domain Bacteria; phylum Pseudomonadota; class Alphaproteobacteria; order Rhizobiales; family Xanthobacteraceae; genus Afipia. The sequence goes on from JAPLPA010000285.1 coordinate 7,031, forward strand.
AGTGATCTGATCTTCGATGAATGAAATCCGGTCGCGCAATTGCAACTTGCGCTTCTTCAGTCGCTGCATCCGCAGTAGGTCAGGCGCGGGCGATTGGTGCAGCGCCTCAATCGCGGCATCGAGATCGCGATGCTCCTGTTGCAGCCGCGCCAACTCGGCTGCGAATTCGTTGTTGTCCTGATCTGCCATAACCGTAAGTGACTTTAATCGGTCAGACTTTCAGCAAGTTTTTGCAGAAGTTGCCGTCGGGGCCTGTCATTGCAGAAAATTGCAGCCAGTTCCAGCGGCGGTATCAAGGGATTGTTCCGTCACAATTCGTTTCCGACGATACAAAATATCGCAGGGATTGCTTTTTAATCCCTGTCGACAGATGCCGCGAACCATGTAGACTTACTTGTCCAGAATTAAATCTGAGGTCCACGAACAGGGAGACTTCTTATGGCAATTCAGGCGCATCTCGTTAAACTGGAACGGAAACACGAAGTTCTGGAGAACGAATTGCACGATGCTCTCAAGCATCTTTCGACTGACGACCTGCAAATCCTCGAACTGAAGCGCCGCTAACTGGTGCTGAAAGATGAAATCGAGCGTATCCGGCACTCGGCCAGTTCGACCGTTCACTGACATTTTCAGTATTCGCCGGTAAATCCTGACATTTGTAGCCAATTTGCGTGGGTATTTGCGCTAGCGCGGGATATCCGCGAGTGCGGCGACATGCTCTGCGATGGCCAATGACGACGTGAGCCCCGGCGACTCGATTCCGAACAAGTTGATCAGTCCAGCTACGCCGTGGTCGCGCGGGCCTTGAATCATGAAATCCTGACGCGCAATCGCAGGCGGCACGATCTTCGGCCGGATACCCGCATAGCTGGGGCTTAAAGCGCCATCGGGGAGGCTCGGCCAGTAACGCCGAATGGCGGGGTAGAATTTTTCCGCGCGGGCCGGATCGACGGTGTAGTCGAGTCGATCCAGCCATTCGACATCTGGTCCGAACTTGGCCTGCCCACCCATGTCAATGGTGAGATGAACTCCGAGCCCGCCGGATTCCGGCACGGGATAGATCAATCGCGAAAACGGCGCACGGGCACTGCAACTGAAATAGTTGCCTTTGGCATAATATGATGTCGGGATGCGATCCGCCGGCACGCCATCAATTGCACGCGCGATCGCGGGCGCCGACAGGCCTGCTGAATTCACCAGCAGCCTGCACCCGATGGTCATCGGCGCACCGCCGCCAACTTCGATTTCAAAACCGTCTCTAACTGCTTTGCCGCGCATCAAAGGCGCGTGAAACGCCAGCGCGCCGCCTGCATTCTCGATGTCGCCGCGTAACGCCAGCATGTAAGCGTGGCTGTCGATGATGCCGGTGGAGGGCGAGAGCAATGCGCCGGTACATTTGAGTGCCGGTTCCAGCGCGCGGGCATCTGCTTCAGTCAGCGCTTGCAGATCATCTACGCCATTGGCTTCGGCATGTGCTTTGATTGAACCAAGTTTGCTATCCTCACCTTCGGCGGTCGCGACAATCAACTTGCCGCAGCGTCGATACGGCACACCGTGGTCGTCGCAATATCCGTAAAGCATCTTCTTGCCGCTGACGCAGAGCTGCGCCATGAGGCTGCCAGCCGGATAATAGATGCCGGCGTGAATGACTTCGCTGTTGCGTGACGACGTCCCGGTGCCGATGTCTCCAGCATCTTCCAGCACAATCACGTCGAGACCCGCCTGTGCCAGCTTTCGGGCGACGGAGAGGCCGACAACGCCGGCGCCGACAACGACGCAATCAATCCTATCCATGCTGACAACCTGATCGTGATGTGTTTGGCATGGTCATTTCTTGCGCAAGCAGCTTCGCTGCGATGCAATTGGCGTTAGCGTTTCGTTAAGCATAGACGCCCAATTGCCTTCATTTAAATCATCTTGTCCGGCCCAAGGGGTACGCGTTTACCCGATTCAAACGGGTACAACCAGAGAGTGTCCGCGAAGAATTCCGCGGATTTGAAATGACGGGCTGGCAGAAGCAGGCGCGCGTACCGACAGTAAACCCCTTGTGGTTCGCTGCGATCTTGCTTGCTGCTTTTTCACTCTGCGATGCCGCTGTCGCGCAGATCGCTGTAACGCCCGATGGTACGTTCGTTGCCGTCCCATCGCCCAATTCAAGCCGAACCATGCTCTGGCAAATGTTGATCGGCGGCTTTGTCGTCTTCGCATTTCTCGGAGCGATCATACTGTGGATCATGACTGCTCTGCAACGCGCCCAGCGCTTCCATCGGCACAACACTGCGTTCGTCCAATCCTCGCTCAATAAAATGAGCCAGGGCATGGTGATGGTGAACCGCAAAGCTCAAGTCATATTCGTCAATGATCGCTATCTGGATATGTACGGCCTTTCGCGGTCCGACCTCAAATCAGGATTGACATCGCAAGAATTGATCGAGCTGCGTCATAGGAAAGGCGCGCTTGGCCACAGCGTCGAAGAATTTCGTGCCCTCGTCGATTCGTCCGCAACTCACGTAACGGAATTACCGGACGGTCGTTCGATCTCCGTGCAGCATCGGAAATTTTCAAACGGCGGCATGGTTTCGCTCCATGAAGATTGCACGGACCAGCGTAAGCTCATGAGGGAGCTGGCAAACACCAAAAGCTTCCTCGAATCCGTTATCGACAACATACCCGTTTGTGTCGCGGTGAAGTCTGTCGAAGACCGGCGCTACGTTTTGGCGAACCGCGCGTTTGAAGAATATTGCGGATTGGAACGGGAACAGATTATCGGAAAGACTGCCGAAAGCCTCTACAAGGTAGAAAATGCGAGATCGGTTGAGCGATTAGACGGAGAGGCAATACACTCTCCAATCGGCAGAACTCATACTGAATTGAACGTTGATCTAAACAGCGGTGAACGGGTTGTTGCATGCGATCGCGTCATCGTGCGTGACGATAAAGACAAGCCCGAATATCTGATTGCCTTATTCGAGGACGTCACGGAGCGCCGTTCGCTTTCCCGCCAAATCAAGGAAGCGAAGAAATTCTTCGAACTCGTCGTCGATAACGTCCCTGTTGCGCTCGTCGTCAAGCGGCTAAGTGACGGGCAATACGTCCTAGCCAACCGCGGTGCTGAAGCAATTCTCAATCGCAGTCGCGAGGAGGTCATTGGCTCGACGCTCGACGATGTTTACAACGAGCGCGATGCGAAGTTCATCGGCAAGCGTGATGAAGACGCCGTTCGCAAGAAGGGCATCGTCACCGAAGAACATCCGATCCAGACCGAGAACGGCCTGCGGTTGTTCTTGACGCGCCGCGTGACCGTGCTCGATGAGAACGGCGAGCCGCAATATCTCATCAATACCAACGAGGATATCACGGATCGGCGTGAGACCGAATCCCGCATGGCGCATATGGCGTATCACGATGCGCTGACTGAACTGCCGAATCGTGCTGCATTCTTGCAGGCTTTGTCGCAGATGATCGATGCTTGCGAGGGAACCGAGGAGGAATTCGCGGTGCTCTCGGTCGATCTCGACCGCCTCAAGGAAATTAATGACGTGTTCGGTCATGAGGTCGGGGACCGGCTGTTGATCGAGGTGTCGCGGCGCGTTCAGGCTGCTGCACTTGGTGGTGTCGTCGCGCGGCTCAGCGGAGATGAATTCGGTTTGATCATCGACGGCGTGCAGCCGGATGCGGCAGCGGCACTTGCTGCGCGGTTGTCGGAAATGATGCTGGACGAGTTTGTCGTCGATGGACGTTCGGTTCGCATTGGCCTGACGACCGGCATTGCGGTGTTCCCGCGGCACGGCGACAGCGCAGAAACTCTCCTCGCCAATGCCGATGCAGCATTGTTCCGCGCCAAGGCCAAGTCTCGCGGATCGATCAATTTCTATGAAGCCGAAATGGATCAGAAGATTCGCGATCGTCGCGCATTGCACCAAGATCTTTCGACTGCGATCCG
>JAPLPA010000054.1:0-3209 GCA_026400415.1 Afipia sp.
AGCGGCGCTCGGCGAATTGCGAATGGCAAAAGGCGTCAAGAAATCCGACTTGGCGGGTACCATCACGCTCGCGCCGCCATCCGCCATCACCGACATCTGGACAAGGCGGTTCCCCGATCCCGTCGCGGCGTTCGCATCTGGATGGATGCGCGTGCGCGCGCGGGCGCGTCAGAAGGGCATCGAACTTCCGCTGGTCATTTCAGACCACGCCGATTGGGATGGCTTGTGCGCTACTATCGACGCAACAGGTGCCAGCGAAATCTGGGTCACGCATGGCGAAGAAGAAGCACTGGTGCATTGGTGCAAAAGCAAGGGCTTGAAAGCGCGACCGCTTGCGCTCGTCGGTTACGGCGATGAGGACGCGCATGATGCTTTACTCGACGAAAACGCCACATCATGAATCGTTTCGCGCAATTGCTCGATCGCCTTGCTTATGAGCCCGGCCGCAACAATAAGTTGAGGCTGATTACGAGCTACTTTCGCGAAACGCCGGATCCCGACCGGGGATACGCGCTCGCCGCCTTAACGGGTGCACTGTCGTTTCGGCACGCCAAAGCCGGACTGGTCCGCGACCTCATTGCTGCGCGCACCGATCCGGTCTTGTTCGCATTGTCCTATGATTATGTCGGTGACCTGTCCGAAACAGTCGCCCTGATGTGGCCCGCTGCCAAACGCGCGACCAATTCGCCGCCGCCTCCGACACTGACCGAGGTGGTGACTACGTTCAACACGCTCGGCAAAACGGAGATTCCTGCGCAGCTTTCACGCTGGCTCGACGAACTGGACGAGACCGGACGCTGGGCACTGTTGAAGCTTGTCACGGGCGGATTACGGATCGGCGTCTCGGCACGGCTGGCGAAAACCGCTGCAGCGGCGCTCGGCGAAAAAGATGCCCATGATGTCGAACTGATCTGGCCGGGTCTCAGCGTTCCCTATCTCGATCTTTTCGCGTGGCTCGAAGGACGTGCCGACAAACCCATCAATCTCGACCCCGCGCCGTTCCGCCCCGTCATGCTGGCGCACGCTATCGAGGATTCGGATTTCGCAAATCTCGCACCAGAGGATTTCACAGCCGAATGGAAATGGGACGGCATTCGAGTGCAAGCAGTCACGGGGCGCGATGAGGATGGCGGGATCGTCACGCGTCTCTATTCGCGTACCGGCGAGGACATCACCAAAAGTTTTCCCGATCTTGTGCCATCGCTAAGGATGCCCGGCGCGCTGGACGGTGAGTTGCTTGTGCTGCGCGAAGGCCGCGTGCAGACATTCAATGTGCTGCAGCAACGCCTCAACCGCAAAAGCGTCACGCCTAAACTACTGAAAGACTACCCAATTCATCTGCGCACTTCCGCCCTGCTGAGTGACGGGAACAACGACCTGCGGACGCTCACATTTTCAGAACGGCGCGCGAAGCTTGAAACCTTCGTTTCCGAACTTGACGACCCGCGCATTCACCTCTCGCCACAGGTGACTTTTAGCACTTGGGACGAACTCGCCGCCGCGCGCGCAAGTCCTGCGAGCGCCGGCGCTGGAGAAGACGCCGATGCCGTCGAAGGCGTGATGCTTAAACGCCGCGATGCGCCCTATCTGCCGGGTCGACCCAAAGGGCAATGGTGGAAGTGGAAACGCGACCCGCACATCATTGACGCTGTGCTGATGTATGCGCAACGCGGTCACGGCAAGCGCTCATCTTACTATTCCGACTACACCTTCGGCGTCTGGACCGTCGTCGACGGCAGCAACCAACTCGTGCCGGTCGGCAAGGCGTACTTCGGCTTTACGGACGACGAACTGATCCAGATCGATAAGTTCGTGCGGCGACACACTACCGAGAAATACGGTCCCGTGCGTCATGTCGTTCACGAGCCCGACAAAGGTCTCGTTTTCGAAGTCGCATTTGAGGGACTGGCGCGTTCGGCGCGGCACAAATCCGGCGTCGCAATGCGCTTTCCGCGAATCAGCCGTCTGCGCTGGGACAAGCCGCCACGGGATGCCGACCGGCTTGAGACTCTTGAACGAATGTTAATCTCCGACCGCGCAAAACCCTTGCCCGAACCCATGATCAGCCATTGACGCTGGCGAGACGGTTCCCCATCTGCGTGCTAACGTGCAACCGCACGAACGATTTGGGAGACGACGATGCCGGACGACGTAAGAGAATTGCCAGCCAGAAACGACAGTCTGTCGCGTTTTCTCGGCGGTTCGCCATTGGCTGTTCTGCTGCGGTTGGTGCTGCTGTCGGTTCTGGTCGGCGTCGTTCTCGCCGCGATCGGCTTCGACCCGTGGAATATCGTCTATAGCATCCGCCGGCTGTTCGACTGGATCTACAATCTTGGCTTCGATGCAATCAACGGGTTGTGGCGTTATTTCCTGCTCGGCGCGGTCATCGTCGTGCCGATCTGGCTGATCTCGCGGCTGTTCAACGCGCAGCCACCGCGTCGCTAAAGCAATCTAAACAGCGCAATCTCAAACTGGCCACGGCTCCGCCGTGATCGTCGCTGCATCCGCCCCGACGATTTCTGCGAGCGAGTCGCGGCCTGTCCGCCGCAGCGTAGACAAAAGATCGGTCTTGATGTCATCGACAAGGCCAAGCCCTTTGTAGATCAGCGACGAGTAAAGCTGGATCAGGCTCGCGCCGGCGCGAATCTTCATCAGCGCAGCTCCCCCGGTGTCGACGCCGCCGACGCCGATCAGCGGGAACGCACCCTCAGTACGCACATAGGTTTCCGCCACCATGCGGGTGGACAGCCGCAACAACGGCCGGCCCGACAATCCGCCCGCTTCCTTCGCGCGAACCTGATCGCGCAGAGTTTCAGGTCGCGACAGCGTCGTGTTGGCCACGATCATGCCATCGACGCGTCGGGAGCGCGCGATGTGAACGACGTCGTCGAGCTCCTGCAAGGTCAGGTCGGGGGCGATCTTCAGCAGCAAAGGCGAGTCACCTGCGTTCTTGCGAACCCGCTCGCGCGCATCGACCACACGCGCCAGCAAATCATCAAGCGCCGCAGACTGCTGCAGATCACGCAGACCCGGCGTATTGGGCGAGGAAACATTGATGGTGAAATAGCTCGCGACCGGCGCGAACAGTTCGATCAGTCTCACATATTCAGCCGTGCGATCCGTCGAATCCTTGTTGGCTCCGACATTGACACCGATGATACCGCCGAGACGCGCGCGCGCCGCCAGCCGCCGCAACACGGCATCCGCGC
>JAPLPA010000054.1:3219-7841 GCA_026400415.1 Afipia sp.
GCGCCGTCATTGTTGAACCCCATGCGGTTGATGACACCCGAATCTTCCTCCAGCCGGAACAAACGTGGACGCGGATTGCCATCCTGCGGCTTGGGCGTCACCGACCCGATCTCGACGAAACCGAATCCCAGCCGCAACAATGCGTCGGGCACTTCTGCATTTTTGTCGAAGCCCGCAGCCATGCCGACAGGATTTGGGAAATTCAAACCGAATGCGCGCATCGCGAGTTTCGGATCACTCGGGCGCGCCTTCAAAGGCGGCAACATCCGCAGTCCACCGAGCGCAAGACGATGTGCATCCTCGGGATCCAGACGCCGCAGCAGTGGTAGCGTCAGTGTGTCGAACGCGCGGATCACGACACAAGCTCCGGAATAACGTGCGAACCGTCCGCACGTGTATTGAGCGCGAACACATCCGTCACCGCGCCAAGATCGAGTTCCCCATAAAGATGCGGAAACAACTCGCCGCCGCGCGACCGTTCCCACTTCAACGCGTCGCCGAGCGCAGCGGCGTTGATCGCAATTAGGAAAAGCCCGGTCTGGCCAGCAAAGTGTTTTGAGAGCGTGCCTGCGATCTGGGAGGGCGAGGAGAAATGGAGAAAGCCGTCGCGCAGGTCGTCTGTGCTGCCGCGATAAGCACCCTGCCGTTCGGCTTCGCGCCAAGCCGAAGCAGGACAAATTTTATAAATCGTGGCCACAGGCATCCAACTTCACGCTTGCCGTTGAAATTTATCGAGTTTTTGGGCTCGGTGCGCTCCCGCCGCGACCGTATCGACGCACAGCATGCACTTCAAGGGTAACCGGGGTCCACGGCGCCAATTGCGAAGGCTGCCGATTCAAGGTAATAATTCCTAGCTAATCCAACCCACCCTGCCCGATCCGGTCGATCAGGCCCACGCTTTGGCTCACACATGTTGACCCACGATCAAATCTGGACCGAAAAATGCAGGCCTCGATCCGACGACGTTCAACAAATCCAAACGCATCACCAGCGACGGACGCGAACGCTGGCCCTCTACGGAATCGGTCGCCAAGGCACTCGCGGCCACCAACACCACCGTCGACACATTCGTGCAACTGATCGAGGATACCGTTCGCACTGTCCAATCAGTGCCGCTGCTCGGATTCGCGGAAGCCGGGACCGGAGGTTATTTCGACGATGGCGGCTTTCCCGTCGGACGGGGCTGGGATGAAGTAGGGCTTCCCTCCGTGAAGGACGAGCACGCCTACGCACTGAAAATTTCCGGCGATTCGATGAAGCCGGCCTATCGCAACGGGGACGTCATCGTGGTGTCCCCCGCAGCTCCCGTCCGCAAGGGCGACCGCGTCGTAGTGAAGACGACGAGCGGCGAGGTCATGGTCAAGGAACTGCGCCGCCGGACCCAGAAGGTCATCGAACTTGCGTCGATCAACCCCAGCCACCGGGACCGCACGCTGGATGCCAAGGATGTCGATTGGGTCGCACGGATTGTATGGGCTAGCCAGTAGTCCGGACGACTACGCACTCCGCGTCAGTGTCGCGTCGATCATGGCGATAGCATTTGTCACGCCATACACCGCGACGAACGATCCGAATCGTGGACCTTTTTCCTGACCGAGCAAGACCTGATACAGCATATTGAACCAGTCGAGCGAAACGCCTGGACGCCCATCCTTGCCCTTCTTCACTTGATCGAGAAATGGTTCGCGGCGGCCGATTTCATAGACCACGTTCTGGATATCTTCGGCTGACGCCTCTGGCGGCAATTGCGCCAGCGCATTGCGTAGGTCAGTCAGCGCGGCACGTTCGCCACCTGTCGGCTCGCGAAATTTTTTCGTCGGGGCGACGAAGTCGCGATAATAATTGATCGCATAGCCAACCAGTGCATCCAGCTTCGGATGAGTCTTCGGCGTTACGCCCGGACGATAACGACCAATGAATCCCCAGAGCGTCTCGGCATTTTCGGCATTCGACGACGACACCAGCGTCAACAGCAGTTGAAACGTGACTGGCATATCGGTCGGATGCGGATGGCCTGCGTGAATATGCCAAACCGGATTGCTCAGGCGCTGCTTGCCGTCCTGCCGCGGATAGCCGTCGATGAATTGCTGATAGTCGTCAACGTTGCGCGGGATGACATCGAAATGCAGCCGCTTCGCCGCCTTCGGTTCGCGATACATGAACAGCGACAGCGATTCCGGCGATGCGTAGCGCAACCATTCGTCGATGGTGAGGCCGTTGCCCTTCGACTTGGAAATTTTCTGGCCCTTGTCGTCGAGGAACAGTTCGTAGTTGAAGCCTTCCGGCGGCGTGCCGCCGAGCGCTGAGCAGATTTTTCCGGACAGTTTCACCGAATCGATCAAATCCTTGCCCGCCATTTCATAGTCCACGCCAAGCGCTACCCAGCGCATCGCCCAGTCCGGCTTCCATTGCAGCTTGCAATGCCCGCCAGTGACTGGAAGCGTGACGCGCTCCTTGGTGTCAGGATCGTCGTAAGAAACAGTGCCGGCCTTCGCATCATGTGAGATGATCGGAACCTGCAACACGACACCCGTGCGGGGCGAAATGGGAAGAAATGGCGAGTAACTTGCGGCGCGCTCCTCGCGCAGCGACGGCAGCATGATCGCCATCACCTTGTCGATGTTCTCCAGTACCTTGAGCAGTGTCGCGTCGAAACGGCCAGACTTGTAATACTGCGTTGAGCTTGCAAATTCATAGTCGAAGCCAAACACGTCGAGAAATGCACGCAGGCGCGCGTTGTTATGCTCGCCAAAGCTTGGATGCGTGCCAAACGGGTCCGGCACCTGCGTCAATGGCTTGCCGAGATGCGGCTCGATAATCTCCTTGTTCGGGACATTGTCGGTTGGTCTTGATCTTATCTTCAGTGAGCACGCGAAACGCATGGCGAACCATCGTGGTACGCGCGACTTCGCCGAACGTGCCGATATGCGGCAGGCCCGAGGGGCCATACCCGGTCTCGAACAGCACCTCGTCCTTCGGCTTTTTCTTAAACCGCGCGACAATGGCCTTCGCCTGCTCGAACGGCCACGCATTGGACTGTTCGGCAAATGCGCGCAACTCAGCCGGGCTCATGTCGTCCAAACTGGCTGTCTGCGTTGCCGGTATTTCAGTCATCGAACCTCTCCGCGGGATTCTTCTTATATTGGCCTGACGGCATCAGAACGGGCTGACGGAAAAATAACGCAACCATAAATCAGTGTAGCGGCCTTTTTCCCATAGCCGGAACATCGCCCAATTCAACGCCTGACGCAGCACATCATTGCCGCGCCTCACACCGATACCGATACCTTCGCCGAAAAATCGGCTCTCCACAAAAGGTCCGCCGCTGAATGCACAACAATCGGCAGAGTCGGTGCCATTAATCCAAAACGCGAGCGAAATAGCATCGCCGAAAATTAGATCGACCTCGCTACGCCGCAGAGCCAGACGTAACGCATCATCGTTTGGAAAGCTTACAATTTGCGCGTCTGTAAATTGAGATTTCAAATAGGCTTCATGGGCGGACCCGGCGATTGTTCCGACTTTCTTTCCCTCAAGAAGTTCGGGGCGAACTTCCGGCATCACCACATCACGCCGGGACACGAAGCGCGCTGGTGCGCGATAATATGGATCGCTGAAATCGCGTTTGGTTCGTAGCTCCGGCGTTACCGCCATCGAAGCGATAATGGCATCGCCTCGATTGCTATTGATCGCATCCACAAGCGTTTCGAACCTGCGCATCTGAATGGTGCAAGTCACCTTGATCTCTTCGCAGATCAGCCGCGCCAGATCGACGTTAAACCCGGCAGGATTGCCGTCCGGACCGGTGAAGTTGAATGGCGGATAGTCCGTCTCGGTCAAAAATCGGATCACCGTGAGACGGCTCAGATCAGGCCGATCCGGCCGACGGCGCGGATCCCAAAATCCCGGTACGGCTTGCGGAGCGGAAACCTGCGGGGCCGGTGCGGCGTCCTGTGCCAGCGCAAGCTTTGAATGGGTCGCGAAAACAACCATTGCGGCAAGCCAAATTGCCGAAACGCCGGTTGCACGAAGGCTGCCGCGCAATCGCTTATTGTAGGCCGTAACAATCTGTGGTTGCATTATCGCAAGCTTCCAAGTGGTGGGACTTATAGACCATCCGATGCCGGAGGCGAGTGCCGTTTGTTGCGTGGGGTAGCGGTCGAATGGCCGTGGGGAGCCGGGTATTCGGTCGGAACGCGCGGTCAGTCGAGGCGCCGCAAGGCGCGGATTCGACAAAAGCCTCGCGCTCGCTTGCAACCGTCGTTGCTGGTTTTCTCGGGCTTTCGAGATGGAACAATGACAACGCGTCACACTATCGCGAGCCCGGTCCTGCACTCGAGCTTGACTGTCTCAGCGGTGTTCTGGCCCCTGATGTCCTGCGGGCCGCCGAGCAACGCAGCTTGGAGACCGGCACCGGAGCGGACCAGGTCCTCATCGGATGGGGAACGATCAGTCAGGAAGAATATCTTCGCCGCTTCGCACGTTGACCGGCCCCCACGGAGTGGTCCGGTTAGAATGTTAGTTTAGCGATTGCATTTTGACTATCTCCTTTGGTGCTGGCCAGACGAGGGCCTCGGGTGCTGGCGGTCGATATCCCAGCGATGAGTGTGGACGCACCGTGT
>JAPLPA010000265.1:0-872 GCA_026400415.1 Afipia sp.
GACGCCATGATGCCGATGGCGTGATCTGCGGCCATATCCATTTCCCCGTCATTCGCGACATGGATGGCGTGAGCTATATGAACTGCGGTGACTGGGTCGAGAGCTGCACCGCGCTGGTCGAACATCATGACGGCAGGTTTGAAATTCTGACCTGGACCGATCCGCTGCGCGACGCACGGCCTGTCGTGGCGCGTGAAGTGCAAGCCGCATGAGAATTCTCGTCGCAACCGACGCGTGGCACCCGCAAGTCAACGGCGTGGTGCGGACGCTCAACATGATGGCGGGCGCTGCGAAGGCGATGAACGTCGATGTGGCGTTTCTCACGCCGCAGGAGTTCAAAACGATTTCGCTGCCGAGCTACGCGGACATTCATCTGGCGCTGCCGTGGCCGGGAAAAATCGCCGCAATGATCGAGCGAGCAGCGCCCGATTACATCCATATCGCGACCGAAGGCCCCGTTGGAATTTTGGTGCGGCGCTACTGTCAGAAAAACAAAGTCCCGTTCACGACGAGTTTCCACACGCGATTTCCAGAATATATCTCGGCCCGCTTTCCGATTCCTGAATCGTTGGTCTGGGCTGCACTGCGTCAATTCCACGGCAGCAGCGATGCCGTGATGGCAGCTACACCTGCGCTTGTCGATGAACTGCGCGGACGCGGCTTCCGCAATGTCGTGCTGTGGTCGCGCGGCGTCGATGCGAAACTGTTTCATCCGCAGGATGTCGATCTGGGCTTCAAGCGCCCGGTGTTTCTGTCCGTGGGCCGTGTGGCGGTAGAAAAGAATCTGGAGTCGTTTCTCGATCTGGAATTGCCGGGCACCAAAGTTGTCGTCGGCGACGGCCCCGCGCGCGCGGAGCTTGAGCGCAAATATC
>JAPLPA010000265.1:912-3816 GCA_026400415.1 Afipia sp.
ATATCCAGACGCGATGTTTCTTGGCGCGATGCAGGGCGAACAGCTCGCTCAGGCCTATGCCGCCGCCGACGTGTTCGTGTTTCCGAGCAAGACCGATACATTCGGTCTCGTCCTGCTGGAAGCGCTGGCGAGCGGCGTTCCGGTTGCGGCCTATCCGGTGTCCGGTCCATTGGACGTGATCGGCGATGCGCCGGTCGGTGTGCTCAATCACGATCTGCAATCGGCCTGTCTGGCGGCATTGCATGTGTCGCGCGATGCGTGCCGCGAATTTGCGCTGGAGCATAGTTGGGAAACCTGCGCGCGCGTGTTTGTAGAGAATGTCACGCGCGAGCGCCCACCGCAGGTCAAGCGCCGCTGGCGGCAGCGTCTGGCGCGGCGTCTGCGCCTCGCGCGCGGGCAGGCCCCTACCGCCGAGATCGCATAGCGGCTGGTTGCGACACGCCTTGCTCCCGCGTGGCGAGGCGCGATACAAGCCGCACATGGTCAACGCGCCTCCTACTGCCGCCGACATCGACGCCGCCGCAAAAGTGCTCGCGCCTTATGCTGTCCGAACGCCTTTGCTGACATCGCCTGCGCTCGACGCGCTGACTGGCGCGCGGGTGTATCTCAAAGCTGAAGTGCTGCAGCGAACCGGCTCGTTCAAGTTTCGCGGCGCGTTCAACAAGCTGTCGTCGATTCCGGAGAACATGCGCGCCGCAGGCGTGGTGGCGTTCTCGTCCGGCAATCATGCGCAGGGCGTTGCGGCGGCGGCACAAATTCTCGGCATGCCCGCGACCATCATCATGCCCGCAGATGCGCCTGCCTCAAAAATCGCGCGCACCAAGGGCTACGGCGCGGAGGTCGTGCTGTACGATCGCTATACTGAAGATCGCGAGAAAATCTCGCGAGACATTTGCGACAAGCGTGGCGCCACGCTGGTACCCCCGTTCGACGATCCGAAGATCATCGCCGGACAAGGCACGGTCGGACGCGAGATTGCCGAGGACCTGATCGCCCTCAATGTGACGCCTAATATTATCTCCGCACCCGCATCGGGTGGGGGATTGATGGCGGGGATCGCAATCGCAACGCGCGCGAAGTTTCCGAATGTCACTTTGATGACCGCGGAGCCCGATGGGTTCGACGATCACGCGCGTTCATTTGCTGCGGGAAAGCGCGAAGCGCATTCGCACAAGGGCAAAACGATCTGCGACGCTTTGATGGCGACAATCCCCGGCGAGATCACATTCGCGGTCAACTCAAAGCGCGTCGCGCGCGGCGTCACCGCAACCGACGCGGAAGTGGGGAAAGCCGTGGCGTTCGCGTTTCGTGAATTCAAGCTGGTGGTCGAGCCGGGCGGCGCGGTGCCACTTGCCGCGTTGATGCAGCGGCGGATGGACGCCAAAGGCAAGACGGTCGTGATTGTATTGTCCGGCGGCAATGTCGATGCGGATCTGTTCGCGCAACTGATCGAGCAAAATCCGTAAACGTGTCTAGCTAAAAAACGCGATCTTCTCCGCGCCACTCATGCGGCGGATCGGTGCCAGCGGGTCGCCCTTTGGCGAAGGCGGCTTCACAACGACGCCACTGACCAGCAGGCTTGCACCGAGGCTGCCGCCAATGTTTGCAAACAGCGCCGTTTCGTCGACAGTCGGCGCAACAGGAGCAGGCGTTATCGGAGCAATCTGCTGTACGGGGGCGGGCTGCGGCGGCTCAAGTCGCACAACGGTCGTCTCAGTTTTCACCGCGACGATCTTCGGTTTTTCGAAAGATGCGTTCTGCGAAGGCGCATTCCCGCCGTCCGCCGGCTCAGAGGGTTGCGTTTGTTCGCGCGACTTTTGTTTTGCAAGTTCTGCAATCTGGTTTGCAGCGCGATCGAATGCGCCAAGCACGTCGCCTCGCAAATCATCGCTGGAGAATTCATCGCATGCAGAGTTGATCGCGTTGACCTGTACGTCGAGCAGACCGCATATGCTGCTGTCGGCGCCTGACTCCCGCAAACCCCAGGCGATTTCGCCAATCACTCGAGCTGATTTTCGAGCTGGGGCGAGTGCGTCTTCCACATTCAGCTTTGCAAATGCTGCTTCAACGCCCCCGCGCGCCGCCGCCAAAATCGCGGTGACGACCGGTAGCAAATCCGGCGCGTTGGTGGGAGCGGTCGTCTGCTTCTGTTCGGCCAGCGTGCGCTCGATGCGCGCCACCGCATCGAGCACCGTCGCGGTATCGACGTTCCGGTTGCGGCGGGCATATTCGGCGAGAAACCAGCGGCCCCGCGCGGTCTCCATGAACGCGCCCGAGATTGCGTCGTAGTCGGCCTGCGTCGGCAGGCTGGCGCTGGCAGACATCGGTGAAAGGGCGAAGGCTTGTTCGGCCATGAGATTTTCCAGCCAGATTCTTCGCTGCGGATGATACGCTGGTTGCACCCGCCAGCAACGCCCGCGAATCGCAATTGCTTTGATCTCCACCGAATCACAAAAAGACCAGTCACGGCAATCCGTTGCGCGGCGATTTGCGCTGGGGACAAGTCTTTTCTATGCCTCCACGCTGGGCCTGCTGGGAACCTATCTGCCGTTTTTCTCTGTCTGGCTGAAAAACATCGGTATCGACGCACAATGGATCGGCATCATCACGGCGATGCCGTCGCTGTCGCGCTTTACGGTGTTGCCATTCGTCACGGCATTCGCCGAACGGCGCAATATTCTGCGCAGCACGATGATCGCGATGGCGTTTCTGACCGCGCTTGGCTTCGCCGTCGTGGGATTGCTGCATCAGCCGGTCCCGATCCTGATTGCGTTCGCGCTTCTCGCTTGTGCGTGGACGCCGCTGTCGCCGCTGACGGATGGCTACGCGCTCAAAGGCGTTGCGACTTACGGATTGAACTATGGACCGATGCGGCTTTGGGGATCGGCGGCGTTCATCGTCGGC
>JAPLPA010000265.1:3827-9654 GCA_026400415.1 Afipia sp.
ACTGGATGCGGCGCGCTGCTCGATGTGCTGGATTCCAAGAACCTGATCTGGGTGATTGTTGCGGTCGGCGCGTTGAGCGCGTTTGTGAGTTTAGGTCTGATCCCGCTCGATGTGCCGCCCGTCACGGCCGAACAGCCGCGCGCCAGCGGCTTGCTCAAGCAACCGCTGTTCTGGGCGATCATCGGCGCACACACGCTCATTCAGGGCAGTCATGGCGCGTATTACGCCTTCGCCTCGATCACATGGCAAAGCGCTGGGTTCAGCGGATTTTCCATCGCACTGTTATGGTCGGTCGGCGTCATCGCCGAAATTGTGATTTTTGCGATTTCGCCGCGATTTACAATTTCGCCGACCGTGCTGGTCATGATCGGCGCTGCAAGTGCGGTGCTGCGCTGGATTCTCACCGCGATGGAGCCGCGTCTTGAAATTCTGGTCGCGGTGCAAGCCATGCACGGCCTGACGTTCGGAATCACGCAGGTTGGAATCGTGGCGCTGCTGGTGCGCAGCGTGCCGCATCATTTGCTCGCAAGCGCGCAAGGCTATCTCGTTGCGTTCGGCGGCATCGTCAGCGCGATCACCGTCATCGTGTCGGGGCTGATCTACGCGCGCTGGGGCAGCGAAGTTTATTTTGTGATGGCGGCGATGGCGGCAGCTGGCGGCGCGGTTATGATGGTGTGGCGCGCACGGCTCGACGCGGCTCACGCAACAGAAATCGAAGAAGGAACTTGAAATGACCGCTTATGTGATTTTCGACGTCGAAATCAGGGACGCCGCGCAATACAAAACATTTATGGACGGCGTGAAGCCCGCGCTCGAACAGGCGGGCGCAAAATATCTTTCGCGCGGCGGAGCGCACAAGGTCTATGAGGGCGATTGGGAGCCGCGCAGGATCGTCCTTTTGGAATTTCCCTCAATCGCCGCGTGGGAGTCGTTTTACAACGGTCCGACCTATCAGGGGCTGAAAGCCATTCGCGATGCCTGCAGTTCGGCGCGGCTCGTCGGGGTCGAAGGCCTGAGCTAACCCCAGAGCGAAACATCTGGCGGATAAACCGTGCTGCCGTCGTAGCGCAGTCCGTGCTCGCGATCCTTCGCCAGCAGCAACGGCCCGTCGAGATCGACGACGCGCGCGTGCTGCGCGATCATCATTGCGGGTGCCATCGACAATGATGTCGCCACCATGCAGCCGACCATGATTTGAAATCCGATCGCTTGCGCCGCCTCGCTCATCGCCAGCGCTTCGGTGAGGCCGCCGGTCTTATCGAGCTTGATGTTGATGGCATCATAGCGTTCGCGCAAACCCTTGAGCGATGCAAGGTCGTGCACGCTCTCGTCGGCGCACACGGACACGGGACGTTTGATCCGCGCCAGCGCTTCATCCTGACCGGCGCGGAGCGGCTGTTCGATCATGGTGACGCCGGCATCGGCGCATGCGGAAAGATGCTGCGCCAAATTAGCCTCGGTCCACGCTTCATTGGCATCGACGATCAATTCGGATTTCGGCGCAGCCTTTCGCACCGCCCTGATGCGCTCGACATCGCCGTCGCCGCCGAGCTTGATCTTGAGGAGAGGGCGATGCGCCGCCTTCGCAGTCGCCTCGGCCATGCTTTGAGGTGTGCCGAGCGAAATTGTGAAGGCGGTGGTCAGCGGCGTCGGTGCGGGTAATCCCAGCAGATCCCAGATTCGACGGCCAGTTTCCTTGGCTTCAAGATCCCAGAGCGCGCAGTCGAGCGCATTGCGGGCGGCCCCTGGCGGCATCAGTTTCTGCAGTGCCGCGCGGTCAAGCGATCGGCCGCCGAATTCGCGCACCGCCGCAAGCGTCCCCTCTGGCGTTTCGCTATAGCGTCCATAGGGCACGCATTCGCCGCGCCCGATGAAGTTCCCGCGACTTACCCGCGCCACAATCACCACGGCTTCTGTTTTCGCGCCCCGGCTGATGGCGAAGCCGCCTTCTATCGGCCAGCGCTCGATATGCGCATCAAGGATGTGGGGCGCGGAGGTCATTCGGGATCGTCAATAAGGGGTGAGTAGGGTTGCTAGAGTGCAACAATTATGGCTCTTAAGGGCATCCCCGTACAAGCCAACCGCTTCGTGTTAGATTCTCCAATAAGCGCGCGAAGATTCGATTCAGGAGCTGGCGTTGCAAGAACTGGTCTTAGACGGCAGTCCCAATCTGGAACAGGTCCCGATGGGATCGGCGCTGGCGCTGCGCGCCACCGGCGAATGGACCGTTCATCACGCACCGGGTCTCGAAAGAATCGTCGAGCGGACCGAAAAGGACAACGCCACCAACAACGGAATCATCATCGACGTGTCGCAGGTGCGCACCCTCGATACGTTCGGCGCGTGGCTGATCGAGCGGATGCGCCGCAATCTTGTCAGCGGCGGGGTCACGCCGCGGATTGTTGGCCTGTCGCCGAACTACGCAAGTCTTGTCGACGAAGTGAGCCGGGTCAAGGAAGGCGTGGCGAGCGTCAAAGAACCCGCCACGCTGACAACGATGCTGGAGTCGGTCGGCCGTAGCGTCTACGACGTCGGCCAGACGCTGCTCGGCCTGATCGCCATGATGGGCTCGATCCTCAACGCGATGTGGCGCGTAATCCTGCACCCGACCAGTTTTCGTCTGACCTCGCTGATCCATCATCTCGAACAGGTGTGCTGGCGCGCGGTGCCGATCATCCTGCTCATCACATTTCTGATCGGCTGTATCATTGCCCAGCAGGGCATTTTCCATTTCCGTAAATTCGGCGCCGATGTGTTCGTCGTCGACATGCTCGGCGTTCTCGTCCTGCGCGAAATGGGCGTGCTGTTGGTCGCCATCATGGTGGCGGGCCGCTCCGGCAGCGCCTATACGGCCGAACTTGGCTCGATGCGCATGCGCGAGGAAGTCGATGCACTGCGCACCATGGGTTTCGATCCGACCGAAGTGCTGATCCTGCCGCGCATTGTCGCGCTGATTATCGGGCTGCCTATTCTGGCGTTTCTCGGCGCGATGGCGGCGCTTTATGGCGGCGGCCTTGTGGCGTGGGGCTATGGTGGCGTGCAGCCGGATGCATTTTTACAGCGGTTGCGCGAGGCGATCTCGATCAATCACTTCGTTGTCGGCATGGTCAAAGCGCCCTTCATGGCGCTGGTGATCGGCGTCGTTGCCTGCGTCGAAGGTGCGGCGGTCAAGGGTAGCGCGGAGTCGCTCGGCCAGCACACCACGGCATCGGTGGTGAAATCGATTTTCTTCGTCATCGTGATGGATGGCTTGTTCGCGATGTTCTTCGCGGCGATCAACTACTAGAGATTTTTGATGGCACCTTTTTCCGGCGATGCGATCATCCGGGTCCGCGACCTCACGGTGGGCTTCGGCGACAATCTGATCCTCAACCATCTCAACCTCGATGTTCGCCGCGGCGAGATTTTGGGATTTGTCGGCGCATCGGGTGCCGGCAAGTCGGTTCTGACGCGAACCATCATTGGTCTCATGCCGAAGATCAGCGGCAACATCGAAGTGTTCGGCGTCGACATGGATTCCTGCGACGAGGATCAGCGCCGCGCAGTGGAACGGCGATGGGGCGTGCTGTTTCAGCATGGCGCGCTGTTCTCCTCGCTAAATGTGCGACAAAATATCCAGTTTCCGGTGCGCGAATTCATGAACGTCTCCGAGCGGCTGCTCGATGAAATCGCCATCGCCAAATTGGCCATGGTCGGCCTCAAGCCGGAAGTCGCCGATCGTTTTCCGTCGGAACTCTCGGGCGGCATGATCAAGCGCGTGGCGTTGGCCCGTGCGCTCGCGCTGGACCCGGAGATCGTCTTTCTCGACGAGCCGACGTCAGGTCTCGATCCGATCAGCGCCGGCGATTTCGATCAGCTTGTGATGACACTGCAGCGGACTTTAGGGCTGACCGTATTTATGGTAACCCATGACCTCGACAGCCTTAAAACAGCCTGCAATCGCATCGCAGTGTTAGGAGATCGCAAGGTTCTCTTGGTAGGTACGATGAACGATATGCTGGCCTCGCAGCACCCGTGGCTGCAGGCCTATTTTCATGGCAAGCGCGCAAGAGCTGTCGTTGGCTAGCGGTTGTGGGCTGAAATAAGCGTTCCGAGTTGGAGTTAAGTCTATGGAAACGAAGGCAAATTTCGTCCTGATCGGGGCGTTCACGCTGGCGGTGGTCGCCGCGGCCTTCGGATTCGTGTTCTGGTTCCAAAATCTTGGCGCCGCCGCCGCCCGCACGCCATTGCGCATCGTATTCGAAGGCGCAGCTTCTGGCCTGCGCACTGGCGGAAACGTCAATTTCAACGGCATCAAAATCGGCGAAGTTACCTCGATCAAGCTCGACGACCCCAAGCGCGTCGTCGTGATCGCATCCGTCGACAAGAACGCGCCGATCCGCAAGGACTCGCTGGTGGGTCTGGAGTTCGCAGGGTTGACCGGCGTGTCGTCCGTGTCGCTCAAGGGCGGTTCGCAGGAAGCCGGTGGTGTGCCGGTCGCAGAAGATGGCGTGCCGACGCTGACGGCCGATCCGAATTCCATCCAGGACATCGGCGAGGCGGTTCGCGGCGTGCTGCAGAACGTCAACAAGATCGTCACGGAAAATCAGCTGGCGCTGCATGAGAGCATGTCCAACATTCAGGTGTTCTCCAAAAGCCTCGCGTCGAACGCCGCGCGCATCGACAGTATCATGGCAGGCGTCGATGGCTTGATGGGCAAGGAAGGCGAGTTGCAGGGCGCGGCAAAATCGTTTCGCGACCTCGCCGACAATCTCGACAAACGCTCTGCCGGATTGATCATCGACGGCCGCAAGACGCTGGCCGACATCAGCCGTGCGGTGAACAATTTCGACCGTAACCCGACGCGCGTGCTGTTCGGGTCCGGCGGTGGCGACGCCAAGCCCGCGACGCCTCCCAATCCGAGCGACGCTCGGGCGAAGCAGCGGTAAGCGTTCGCGTCAGACAGAAAAAACGGAGACCGCGAGGTCTCCGTTTTTGTTTGTCGCGATAGATGAAGCCTTTGGCTTACCCGAGCCGTCCCGCCGCATGGGCCAGCAGCGTGTAGACGAGGCCGGTTTCCGAGGCGAGCTGGTTGCGCAGCGCCGCGGGTCCGCGGTCGTTGCGCAAAATATCGTCCAGCAATTTCTCGAACTCTTTGATGTAGCGGTCGACCGTCGCCTTGAAGCCGCGCTCGGCGCGATATTTCCGCGCTACTTCGTCGAACGCCTTTTGGCCGGCAGGCGTGTAGAGCCGCTTGGTGAACGCCTTGCGCTCGCCGCGCTGATAGCGTTCCCACATTTCGGAAGCGAGGTCACGATCCACCAGCCGCCCGATATCGAGCGCCAGCGTCTCCAGCGGATTGGCTGAGGCAGGGTGCGACCGACCGCGTCCACGGGGCGGCTCGTCATTGCCATCGGCGCGGGTCAGCAGATTGGACAGCCAGCCGTCACTGTCGTCGCCATTCGGCGCAACGGGAGGCGCGTCGGTGCGGCGCGGACCTGCGGGCGCGAATTCCGGCGGCGGCAGGTTTGAGGCGCTGCCATTGTCGCGCGGCCCACGCGGAGCAGGGCGAGACTCCTGACGCGAGTCCTGACGTGATTCTTGCCTTGCGCCGGCAGTCGCCATCATCGGCTCTTCTTCGCGTACGCGATTGCTTGTCGTCGTGACATCGAGGCCGCGTCCGTGGCGCGCGACGATGCGATTGAGTTCGGCCAGCGCCTCGATCTGATCGACGATGACCTTACGCATCTGAGCGGTGCTCTCGGCGGCCTCCTGCGGCATTTCGAGAACGCCCTTGCGTAACTCCACACGGGTCGATTCAAGCTCGGTGTGCAGTTCGGCTGCCATC
>JAPLPA010000477.1:0-1304 GCA_026400415.1 Afipia sp.
CACTCGTCTGGCCAGCACCAAAGGAGATAGTCAAAATGCAATCGCTAAACTAACATTCCAGCCGGACCACTCCGTGGGGGCCGGTCAGCGACGACTAATTCTCGTTGTTACGTTTGCTTGCTACCGCGCGCTCGTCTGGCGTCCGAGAAGATAGCCGACGCTTGCAACGAAGATCAGCACAAGCGCGCTGGCGAAATCGGCAGAGACATGGGCGCGACCGCCTTCTGCCGGCAATAGAACCGGTAAAGTTGCGCCGAACGCATACCAAAAGCCCGCAATCGCCGCACAAAGCAAAAGCAGGCTGCCGATGTGAGCGTGCGACCCTGCCTTTTGCTCGTTGATGGCAGATGCAGATTGTAAGCCGCTTTGCGGCCTGTTCTGGCCTTGATGCGTTTGCGGCGTGATCGCACCATGGCGACGCGCAATCTCGTCCGAAAACGTCTTGAAGAAAGCTGCCGACATTTGCCTTGCGGTGGCGTCGATCAGGCGGCCGCCAAGCTGCGATAATTTTCCACCGACCTCGCCGGAGACATCGTAGTGCAGGATCGTAGCGACACCGTCTTGCTCAAGCAGCACGGTCGCGCCGCCCTTGGCGAATCCGGCGATGCCGCCTTTTCCTTCGCCAGTGATGCGGTATCCATTCGGCGGGTCAAGTTCGGAAAGCGTCACGGCGCCCTGGAATTTTGTTTTGATCGGGCCGACCTTGATAACCGCGGTCGCCGTCATGTCCGTGTCTGAGAGTTTGACCAGTTCCTCGCAGCCGGGAATGCTGGCCTTGAGGATTTCCGGATCATTTAGCGCCTTCCAGACGACATCGCGGCTAGCGAATATCCGCTGCTGGCCTATCATATCCATGATGAAGGATCCCTTTGTTGATGCAGTGCAAACGCCTGCGCCGCGGAAACCAAGCCTATCTTGACATAGCTCTTATTAGTCTAGTAATGCAAGTCACAATGCGCATCAGAGAAAACCGCCGCCAGGGCTGCTTTGCGAACGCCGGAACGGCCGCATGAAGCCGGCCGCGTTCGATTATGTCCGCGCGGAGAGCGTGCAGCAGGCGGTGCAGGCGCTCGCCGAAGCCGGAGGTGACGGCAAGATCATCGCGGGCGGACAAAGTCTTATGCCGATGATGAACTTCCGGCTTGTTAAGCCGTCGGTGCTCGTTGACATCAATCGAATTCCCGGACTCGACAGGATCGAACGGCGCGGCACGCGAATCTCTGTTGGCGCGCTGGTGCGGCACCGGATGACGGCAAGCGATCGGCGGATCGCCGAGAACGTCCCGGTCGTTCATCAAGCGATGA
>JAPLPA010000477.1:1327-3283 GCA_026400415.1 Afipia sp.
ATCGCGGGACATTTTGCGGCAGCCTTTGTCATGCCGATCCCGCCGCTGAAATGCCCATGATGGCGCGGTTGCTGAATGCTGAAATACGAATCGTGTCGCCAGCCGGTGAGCGCAGCCTTGCTGCAAAGGATTTCTTCACCGGCTCGCTCGTTACGGCGCTCGAGCCGGATGAACTTGTCACCGAAATCGAAATCGACTCGCTTGCACAGGGGACCGGCTGGAGTTTCGAGGAGTTTGCCAGGCGTCACGGCGATTATGCGCTTGCGGCTGTCGCAGTGACCATGCTGCGGCGTGATGGTGCGGCATCCGATGTTCGCGTTGCCGTGATGGGTGTGGGCGAGATGGCGACACGCATTGGAGAAGTCGAGACTTTGCTCGGAGGCCAGAGTTTGCAAGGCAAGCTGATTGATCGGGCGGTGGACGTGCTGCGCAGTGTTATCGAGCCGAACTCGGATCTTCATGCGTCGGCCGATTACCGCCGGCATCTGTGCGGCGAACTGATGCGCCGTGCGCTCTGGGATGCCTGGACGAGGGCTGGCGGGGAGCCGGTGCAATGACCATACGTGTCGACGTCACAATGTCCGTCAACGGTCTTTCGTACACGCGGCCGGTCGAACCTCGGATGCTGCTTGCGGATTTCTTGCGTCATGAGCTCGGCCTGATCGGAACGCATGTGGGTTGCGAGCATGGTGTCTGCGGCGCGTGTACGATCTTGCTGGACGGACGTAGCGCCCGTTCCTGCCTCATGCTTGCGGTACAGGCGGACGGTGCCGACATCGAGACGGTCGAGGGTCAGGGGTCAATCGAAAATCTGGGGCGCATCCAGCAGGCCTTCCGCGATCATCACGGGTTGCAGTGCGGATTCTGTACGCCGGGATTCATCATGACGATCACCGATATGCTCCGTCACCATAGTCTGGAGACGGATGAGGAAATCCGGGAAGCATTGTCGGGAAATATCTGCCGCTGCACCGGCTATCAGCACATCGTTCAGGCCGTACGCGAGTTGGCGCGTGAACGGGGGCCGCTGAAATGAGAAAGCGTCTCGCAGCATGAAAACCCTGGATACGTCAAACGTCGAGCTAAGGCCCAAGCTCGTCGGGCAACGCGTCAAGCGCACCGAAGACCCTCGTCTGCTTGCGGGAGTGGGGCGCTTCGTCGACGACATGACGCCAAGCGGCACGCTTCACATGGCGATCCGCCGAAGCGATCAGCCGCACGCGCGTATTATCGCAATCAACGCCAATGATGCATTTTCGGTTCCCGGCGTGGTCGGGGTGTTCGACGCGACAGACTTTGAAGGTGAAATAGCGCCTGCGGTCCCGATGTCAACGATGAAGAATTACTACGCAACGCCTATCTGGCCGCTCGCGAAAGGCAAGGTTCGCTATGTCGGCGAGCCGGTTGTCGCCGTCCTTGCCGACAGCCGTTACGCGGCGGAAGACGCGCTCGAACATATCTCCATCGAATATGAAGAGCTTCCGTTCTCCATTCGGCAGGTCGATGCGGTGGCCGACGATGCTCCATTGCTGCACGATGAGGCTGGCACGAATGTTATCATCTCCCGTCAGTTTGTGCGCGGCGATGTCGATGAGGCGATCGCACAGGCCCCGGTTACGGTGAAGGCGACTTTCCGCATGACGCGGAAGACGGCCGTCTCGATGGAAAACAGATCTTACCTCGCGGAATGGGATCGCCGCAGGCTCGCGTTGACTCTCCACTCGTCCACAAACATTCCGGGTATTATCCGCGATGCACTCGCTGGATGCCTGAATTTGCCGGGAAACAGAATGCGAGTTGTTGCGCCGGACGTCGGCGGCAGCTTCGGCGGCAAGGGGTCTCTCTACCACGAGGAAATTCTTGTCTGCGCCCTTTCGCGAAAGCTGGGCCGTCCAATCAAATATGTCTGCGACCGGCTTGAGGATTTGTCCGCATCGAGCCAGGCTTTCGACGAAT
>JAPLPA010000575.1 GCA_026400415.1 Afipia sp.
GATCGTTGTGCGTATGGAAGAGGGTGGCTTCCTCGCGAAGATCGAACCCAACACGCACATGGTCCCGCATGGTGATCGCTCGAACGTCGCGATCGAGCCTTACCTGACCGACCAGTGGTACGTCGATGCCAAGACGATGGCGAAGGAAGCCATCGCCGCGGTGCGCGATGGCCGCACAGTGTTCGTGCCGAAGAACTGGGAAAAGACCTACTTCGAATGGATGGAAAATATCCAGCCGTGGTGCGTGTCGCGCCAGCTCTGGTGGGGACACCAGATTCCGGCGTGGTACGGCCCGGACGGCAAGGTGTTTGTCGAAGAGAGTGAAGAAGAGGCTGTTTCCAAGGCGCTGGCCTATTACGTCGAGACCGACTTCATCACGGCGGAAGAGGCCGAGGCGATGGCGGTGGATCCCGCCAAGCGCGAGCCGTTCCTACTGCGCGACGAAGACGTGCTCGACACCTGGTTCTCCTCTGGCCTGTGGGCGTTCTCGACGCTGGGCTGGCCGGACAAGACGCCGGAGGTCGCCCGTTATTATCCGACCAACGTCCTTGTCACCGGCTTTGACATCATCTTCTTCTGGGTCGCCCGCATGATGATGATGGGGCTGCACTTCATGAAGGAAGTGCCGTTCCACACGGTCTACATCCACGCGCT
The DNA here is from genome assembly GCA_026400415.1 of Afipia sp. GTDB lineage: Bacteria > Pseudomonadota > Alphaproteobacteria > Rhizobiales > Xanthobacteraceae > Afipia. The sequence goes on from JAPLPA010000575.1 coordinate 655, forward strand.
CGTCCGCGACGAGAAGGGCGCCAAGATGTCGAAGTCGAAGGGCAATGTCATCGACCCGCTCGGCATCATCGACGACCTCGGCGCGGATGCGTTGCGTTTCACGCTGGCCTCGATGGCGGCGCAGGGTCGCGACATCAAGCTGTCGCCGCAGCGTGTCGAAGGCGAACGCAATTTCGCGACCAAACTCTGGAACACCGCGCGCTTTGCCGAAATGAATGGCGCGACTTCGGCTGCGGGTTTCGATCCGGCTACGGCCAAGGAGGTTCTCAACCGCTGGATCGCGCATGAGACCGCGCGCACGACGCGCGAGATCACTGCGGCGCTTGAGGCTTAAGCCCGGCGAAAACCGAGACGCAGGCGATGGTCGCCTGGGCGCGCGACGAAATCCTCAAGCTGCTGCATCCGTTCATGCCGTTCATTACGGAAGAGCTGTGGGCGGTGACAGCGGGTGGTACGCCGCGCGCGCACTTACTCGCGCTTACCGAATGGCCCGTCCACACGAATTTGAACGATGACAAGGCCGAGGCTGAAATCGGCTGGGTGATCGATCTGGTGACGGCCGTGCGTTCGATCCGCTCCGAGATGAACGTCGTGCCGGCAACCTTGTTGCCGCTCGTCCTCGCCGGTGTGTCGGAAGAAACCAAGGCGCGCGCCAGCCGCTGGAAGGAATTCGTGCAACGTCTGGCGCGACTTGGCGAAATCTCGTTTGCCGACCGCGCGCCGGAAGGTGCGGTTCAGCTCCTGGTGCGCGGCGAAATCGCGGCCTTGCCGCTCAAGGGTGTGATCGATCTCGTAGCCGAACGCATGCGCCTGGAAAAGGAAATGGCCAAGGCCGACGCCGATATTGCGCGCG
>JAPLPA010000479.1:0-2622 GCA_026400415.1 Afipia sp.
GCCCCCATTCGGGGCGCGACGCCAATGGCCGCGTCGAAATCACTTCGGACGAATAGGTGAGCGTGTCCCCGGCCAGCACTGGCCTCACCCATTTCAATTCACGAAAGCCCGGTGATGGTCCGGACACGATTGGTACCTCACCCTTTGCGGCCAGAGCTTCGGCGTCGCGTTTGAAACTCTCAACTGTGAGCCGCATGTAAACCGCCGCCACATGCCAGCCCGATGCCGCCAATCCACCGAACACGGATTTGCGTCCCGCTTCCTCATCGAGATGAAACGGCTGCGGATCGAATTGCGCGGCAAATTTCTTGATGAGATCGACCGTGAAGGTGAACGACCCCATCTCGCGCCGGTCGCCGATTTTGACGTTTTCGAAGTAAGGCATGTGAATCTCTCAGCCCGGAACGCGCCGCAGCACCATCAACGGCAGAGCCGCCGTCATCAGCGTGACGCCGGATGCATTGCGAACGACATTGCTGATGTTGACGAAGCCGACATCAGGCCGGCTTTTGGATTCGCGCGTTGAGATCACTTCGACCTCAACGGTGAGATCGTCACCCGGCCGCAGCGGCGACACCCATTTCACTTCATCGACGCCGGGTGCGCCGGCCGAGGCAATGCGATGGATGAAGCCGTCCCAGCAGATTCGCATCAGCAGCGAACACATGTGCCAGCCAGAACCCGACAGGCCATTCAGCATCGAACGCTTTGCTGCCTCCTCATCGAGGTGCATCGGCTGCGGATCGAATTCGGTTGCGAACGCGATAATATCGTCGCGCGAGACATGATGCGGTCCGAACGAGCCGAACGGACCCGGCTTGAAATCTTCAAAATACAGTTTCATCGCTTCATTCAATATCGAGACCGGAGGAGTTTGGCGAATATTTACAAAGACCTCAAGCTATCCAGTATGCCTGCCTGTTGCGCGTGTTCCCCGACCGCGTAACACATGAGAAGATCACAAGAGAATAATGCGTTCGCCGATTCGCCCGAATTCCACATCCGGAGACCTACCATGCTGCGCTTCAACGATCTTTTTCAGTGGGACCGGTTTATCACGCCCACCATCATCAAGTCGTTCTACTGGCTTGTGATCGTTTTGATCGGGCTGTTCGGTGTCTCCGGCATATTTTCCGCACTGACGCTGATGGCCGTCAGCCCGTTCGGCGGATTTGTCGCGCTGCTGGCTTCGCTTGCAGGGACGCTGGTTGGAATCATCTTCTCGCGGATCGCCGCAGAATTTATCCTGATCGTCTTCCGCATGAATGAGCACTTGGGCGCCATTCGAGATCAGGGACGTCAGCGCTAACTACGCCACGCCGCGCTTGCGCCCTGCCCAATACGGCGCGCGCAGCGCCTTGCGATCGAGTTTGCCGAGACCGGTCACCGGAATTGTCTCGACGAAGTCGATGCTTTTCGGCGACCACGGCGCCCCGCGCTTGTCTTTCACATGCGCCTGCAATTCCGCAGCCGAATTATTCGCTCCCGATTTTAGCACGACAAATGCTTTCACGGCCTCACCCCATTTGTCGTCGGGGATTCCTATGACCGCCGCCGACGCGACCGCATGATGCGACATCAGCGCGTCCTCGACTTCGCGCGGATAGATGTTGAAGCCGCCGGAGATGATCATGTCCTTTGTGCGGTCGACGATATAATAAAATCCGTCCGTGTCTTTCACCGCGACGTCGCCGGTATGAAGCCAGCCGCCTTTGAGCGTTTCGGCATTGGCATCCGGGCGTTTCCAGTAGCCGTCCATCACCAGCGGACCGCGTACACAAATTTCCCCCGGCTCGCCGACGCCGACTTCCTTCATATTCGCGTCGAACAGTTTGACGTCCACCATCTGGCTCGGACGGCCACACGAACCGAGCCGCTGCGGCTTGGTCTCATCGTGGTCGATCTTGCGCATCGATGTGATGCATTGCGGGCATTCGGTCTGGCCATAAAGCTGCACGAATACCTTGCCGAATATTTTCATGCCTTCGAGCAGACGATCCGGCGACATCGGGGCCGCGCCGTAGACGATCATCTGCAACGATGAAAGGTCGTGGCGTTTGCGCAGATCGGCATTGTCGATCAGCGCATAGATCAAGGTCGGCACGAGGAATGTCGAATTGATTTTCTGCTCCGCGACAGTACGGGCATAAACTTCCGGCTCGAACCCCTGCACCAATTGCATCAACCCGCCGCGCATCATCACCGGAAACAGCGTCACGCCCGCGGCGTGGCTGATCGGCGTCGCGGCCAGAAAGCGAATCTCCTGCGGCCAGTCCCAGTCCGAAAATAGAATGAGCGACATCGTCACCAATGAGCGATGCGACAGCATCACGCCCTTGGAACGTCCGGTCGTACCGCCCGTGTAGGCGAGGAATCCAATATCGCGCGCGTCGCTGACGTCGATCAGGGGCGCCGCTTTTGCGCTTGCCACTTCCGGCAACACGTCGCGCGCGCCCTCCATTGGACCAAACGACAACAAATGCTTGAGTTGCGGCACGCGCGCCTTGATGGCCGCGCCACGCGGAGCGAACTTCGCGCCTTCGACGATCAGTGCGTCGATCTCGGCATCTTCGATGATAAAGGCATGATCTTCTTCTGCCGCCATCGGATGCAGCGGCGTAT
>JAPLPA010000479.1:2644-4182 GCA_026400415.1 Afipia sp.
ATCACCAGAGCAGCGCAAATCGCGGCCCATGATTCGGCGCGATTGCTAGACAGGATCGACAGCGCGCTGCCTTTCTTCAGGCCGAGCGAACGATAGACCGTGATGAAGCGCGCGACGGCATCGCCGAATTCGCGATAGCTCCAGCTCAGCTTGCCGTCCGCAATCGCTGGCCGATCGCCGAATCGCAAGATGGCATTGACGATCAGACTGCCGATCGTGCCGCCCGAATGCAGATCGCGCATGTCAGGAACGCCGTGAATCGAATTCATCAAAAACATCTCCCGTCCGATGCGGCTCTTGATTGGCCGTTACAACTCAGATTAGGCCGCGATCAATGCCTGTCAAATATGCGCAAACGCATGTGAATCGGTTGTTTCTACCTTTGACGCGACGCAGCGCAGAGGTTATGTGATGCGCTTATGACAACAACCGACAATTCGGAAGCTTGGCCGGACCATAAACCGACTGCGCTGCTTGTGCTTGCCGACGGTACCGTGCTGGAAGGCTTCGGCCTCGGCGCAGAAGGCACTGCGGTGGGCGAAGTCTGCTTCAACACCGCAATGACGGGCTATGAGGAAATCCTCACGGATCCATCCTATGCCGGCCAGCTCATCACCTTTACGTTCCCCCATATCGGAAATGTCGGCACCAACGATGAAGACATCGAGACGGTGAACATGGCTGCGACGCCCGGTGCACGTGGCGTGATTTTGCGCGCGGCGATCACCGATCCGTCGAACTATCGTTCCGCCAAGCATCTCGACGCGTGGCTGAAAGCGCGCGGCATCATCGGACTTTCCGGCATCGACACGCGCGCTTTGACGGCGCTGATCCGCAGCAAGGGCATGCCCAACGCAGTCATCGCGCACAACGCGGACGGCAAGTTTGATCTCGCTGCGCTAAAAAGAGAAGCGAAACAGTGGCCGGGGCTCGAAGGCATGGACCTTGTGCCGATGGTCACCAGCGCGCAGCGTTTCGACTGGGATGAGACGCCGTGGGAATGGGAAAAGGGATTCGGCAAACTAGACAAGCCAGAGTTCAACGTCATCGCCATCGACTATGGCATCAAGCGCAACATCCTGCGATTGCTAGCCGGCGAAGGCTGCAAGGTCACGGTCGTCACCGCGAAAACATCCGCGGAAGACATTCTGGCGATGAAGCCCGACGGCGTGTTTCTGTCGAACGGTCCCGGCGATCCGGCGGAGACCGGCAAGTATGCCGTGCCCGTCATCAAGAAGGTGATCGAGTCCGGCACGCCGACTTTCGGTATCTGTCTTGGCCACCAGATGCTCGGTCTGGCGCTCGGCGGCAAGACCATGAAGATGCATCAGGGTCATCACGGGGCGAACCATCCGGTGAAGGATCTCACCACCGGCAAGGTCGAGATCACCTCGCTGAATCACGGCTTTGCGGTGGACAAGACCACGCTGCCGGGCAATGTCGAGCAGACTCACATCTCGCTGTTCGACGACTCCAATTGCGGCATCGCGCTCAAGGACAAGCCGGTGTTCTCGGTGCAGTACCACCCGGAAGCCTCT
>JAPLPA010000479.1:4260-4924 GCA_026400415.1 Afipia sp.
CCCAACTCATGCGCGCGAACAAGGATCCGTCGAAGCGAAAGACTGCCTGACGCAGGTGAACTACCGTCTCGCCCTGTTCGATTTCGACGGCACGCTCGCGGATTCCTTTACGTGGTTCTCGCGCGTCGTGAATGACGCCGCCGACAAGTTCGGCTTTCGCCGCATCGCTCCGCAGGACTTCGACATGCTGCGGGGCAAGGGTGCGCGCGAGATCATCGCTCATCTTGGCATGCCGTTCTGGAAGATGCCCGCCATCGCCCGCTTTATGCGCGCGCGCAAGGCGGCCGACATCGCCTCCATCGGCCTGTTCGACGGCGCGGCAGACATGCTCGGACAGGTGCGCGAGGCCGGGCTCACTCTCGCGATCATCAGTTCCAACTCCGAGGCCAACGTCCGCGCCGTTCTCGGTCCGCAGACCGCGGCGCTCATTCGGCACTATGGCTGCGGCGCCTCGATCTTCGGCAAGACCGCCCAATTCAAGAAGGCTTTGCGTCAGACCGGCGTCTCCACCGCACACACGCTGGCGATCGGCGACGAGCTTCGTGACATCGACGCCGCCCGCGCCGCAGGCATCGCATTCGGTGCGGTGGCCTGGGGCTACACCTTGCCAGATGCGCTTCAGGCCCAGCAGCCGCACTTCCTGTTCGGCACCATGAACGAGATC
>JAPLPA010000343.1 GCA_026400415.1 Afipia sp.
AGGCCTTGCAGGCGGAAGATAAATTCGGGTCCGCATTATCGCTGGTCCGTTCTGCGCAACGCACCGCGACATCGTTGCGCGAAAGATTGTCGCCTGACGCGTGGCACGTCATTACCGGCATGGTCGACCGGCTGTCCGTGAAAGCAGACGATGACGAAGCGTTGATCGATGCTGCCGAATCCACGCTGCAGGCGCTTGCAACTTTCGCAGGTCTTGCGCAGGAAAACATGAATCGTGCCGCAGGCTGGCGATTTCTCGAAATGGGCCGTCGCGTCGAGCGCGCCATCAACACCGCGCGTTTTGCGAGGCAATTCGCATTTGATGCTGCAAGCTCCGAAGATCTTGACCTTCTTCTGACTCTGGCGGATTCGCAGATCACTTATCGTTCGCGTTATCTGGTGGGACCCTTGCTGGCCCCGGTGCGCGATCTGGTGGTGCTGGATTCTTACAATCCAAGATCGGTTGCGTTTCAGATCGCGGCGCTTAACGATCACATCGCCAGCCTTCCCAGTTTGCGCGAGGGTGGATTGATCGATCCGCCGCATCGTCTCGCGGTCACGCTGCAGGCGGCAATGTCGGCCGGCGAGGCTGACGCCTTCGATACCAAATCGCTGTTCGCACTTGAGCAGGATCTTCTCAAACTAGCCGATGTTATCGGCTCGCATTATTTTCCTCACGGCAGCATTGCGGCCAGGCCGGAGAAGCTGACGGGGTTTGCGTGATCTACGACATTCGCCACGTCACGACATATGCTTACGAAAGCCCGGTCAGTTTTGCGCGTTGCTCGTTGCGGCTTGAACCGAAGAGCGGCGGGGGGCAGGAATTGATCTCGCATTCTGTCGAGATTAAGCCATCGCCCCGTGAGCGAAGCGCGCGCACCGACTTTTTCGGAATCACGACTGAAAGTATTGTGATTGATACCGTACACCGATCGCTGCGCATCGACGCTCGGTCGCGTGTTGATGTGACTCGTCTAAGCCTCGCGCGCGATGTGGCGTCGCCCGATTGGGAACACGTTCGGGAATCCGCTTATTCGGCCAATAGTCTTGGCGCGTCTTCGCCTGTTGGCTTTATGTTTGCCACACCGCTGGTACCAATCCTGCTGCCGATCACAGCCTATGCGGAAGAGAGTTTCGCGGAGTGGCAGGGGATTGTCGCATGCGCATCCGGTCTGATGCGTCGGATCAACAAGGACTTTGCATACGATTCGAAGGCGACGGAAATTTCCACGCCTCTCGCAGAGGTGTTCAAAAAACGGCGCGGTGTCTGTCAGGATTTCGCGCATATCATGATCTCGGGGTTGCGCGGGTTAGGTCTGCCTGCGGCCTATGTCAGCGGCTATCTCCGCACCAACCCGCCGCCCGGCAAGCAGAGACTGCAGGGCGCGGACGCAACCCACGCCTGGGTTTCGGTCTGGTGCGGCGCGCAGAGATCGGCTGGATTGGATTTGATCCCACCAATGATCTGATGGTGGGGAATGACCATGTCGTTCTGGCCGTTGGCCGCGACTACACCGACGTATCCCCCGTCGACGGCGTTATTGTCGGATCGCGCAAGCAAAAACTAACCGTCGAGGTCGATGTGGTGCCGGCCGAATAGGCCCGAAATCCAAAGTTCAAAATCGGTATTTTGACCGCCTCGTTCGATCCGAGCTGAGTAACGGACGCAAGCGTTGCGCAAATAAACTCGCAAATTTGGACAAAAATTAAATCTCCGGGGATCGACGCCAGATTACCGGACCCGCTTGACTAGTTCTAAAAAAGAACTGTAGTTTTCTCTCAACGACGGTCACAAATGGCCGCGAATAGAACTGCGCAAATCCGGCAGCAGCGCCGCCGCTGCGGAATGAATGGCTTCAGGGAGATCGGCATGCTCAGGAATCTGAAATTTGCTTTGCCACTGGCGTTGCTGCTGGTGGCTCCGGCCGCCGCCGAAAACGCCCCGGGCGTCACAGCGACCGAGATCAAGGTGGGCGGCGTGTTCCCGTTCAGCGGTCCGGCCTCCGTGATCGGTCTCGTCGGCCGCGGCGTGTTGGCCTACGTGCAATCGATCAACGATCGCGGCGGCATCAACGGACGCAAGATCAACTACATCGCGTATGACGACGCATACGCTCCGCCGAAGGCAGTTGAGCACGTTCGCAAACTGGTTGAGAGCGACGAGGTCGCGTTCATGTTCGGCCAGTTGGGGACGCCGGGGAATACGGCGGTGGCGAAGTATCTGATCGGGAAGGGCGTGCCTGCTATCGGCATCGTCAGCGGGTCGAACAAGTTCACAAACGTGACGGAATTTCCGCTGACGACGACGAGCCTCGTTAGCTTCGATACCGAGGGCAAAATCTACGCAAAGTATCTCAACAAGACGCTGCCTGGAAAGAATTACGCGATCCTCTATCAGAATGACGATCTGGGCAAAGACTACGTCAACGCCTTCAAGGCGATCATGAAGGACGAATTCGACAAGCGTGTTGCGATCGCGGCTTACGAGATCGCCGATCCGACCGTTGATTCTCAGGTCCTGAATCTGAAGGCATCCGGCGCTGAAGCGTTGCTTGTTGCCGGAACACCGAAGTTCGCCGCGCAAGCCATTCGCAAGGCCGATGAGGCAGGGTGGAAGCCGCTTCTGATCGTCAACTATCCTTCAAGCTCAGTTGGTGGAACTCTCAAGCCAGCCGGTCTCGATAAATCCGTTGGCGTCATCGCCGGCACGATGACCAAGGATCCAACGGACTCCAAATGGGACAATGATGCGGGCATGAAGGTCTTTCGCGCCTTCGTCGACAAATACATGCCAGGCATCGACATCTCGGATACCAATTACATTTTTGGCTACACGCAAGGCATGATCCTCGAGCAGATCATCAAACAGTGTGGCGACGATCTGTCGCGGGAGAACATTCTCAAGCAGGCGAAAAGTCTGAAGGATTTCGTTTTGCCGACCGTGCTTCCGGGTGTCGTCGTTAATACGTCGGCGACCGTCAACCAAGACTATACGCAGATGCGGTTGCAGCGCTGGAGCGGCACGAACTGGGATCAGTTCAGCGATGTGCTCGACGCAAAATCGGAATAGATCGATGTTTGCGACGTGAAATATCAGCCGGCGTTCCTGACGGGGCGTCGGCTGTTCTTTTGTGAGACATTTTCGTTTCGCAATTGGCTGGGAGAGATGTTGTGAAAGGCCTGATGCAAAATCAGCCACTGTTGCTGTCGTCGCTGCTGCAATACGCGGACCGGTTTCACGCGGAGACGGAGATTGTCTCCCGCACTGTCGAAGGTCCGATCCATCGTTACACTTATCGCGACGCCGCTCGCAGAACGCGCCAGCTTGCCAGTGCATTGCAATGCTATGGAATTCAGCAAAGCGACCGTATTGCAACGCTGGCTTGGAACAATTACCGCCATTTTGAAATCGAACACGGTGTCACGGGCCTCGGCGCAGTCTGGCACGCGATCAATCCGCGGCTGATCCCTGCACAGATCGCATATATTGCAAATCACGCCGAAGACCGCGTGCTGTTTCTCGAAAGCACATTCCTGCCAATCGTCGAAAAACTGGCTGCGGAGTTATCGACGGTCAAGATGTTTGTCTTGATGGTAGATCGTGCGCATATGCCTACGGCGAGCAGTTTGCATAATCTCCAATGTTACGAGGACTTTCTTCAAACCGGCGACGCGGATTTCGAATGGCCGGTATTCGACGAATTGTCGGCATCGTCACTGTTCTACACATCGGGCACGACCGGCAATCCGAAAGGCGTACTTTATTCGCACCGCTCCGACGTGTTGCATTGTCTTTCGATCGGCGGCGCTTATTCGATGGGGTTCAGTGCGAGCGATACGATCCTGCCGATGACTCCGATGTTTCACGCCAACGGCGCGTGGGGGTTCACGCATGCAGCGCCGATGGTCGGGGCGAAGCTTGTGTTGCCGGGCCCGATGTTGGACGCGATGAGTATTGCGGAACTGATTTTCAACGAGGGTGTCACTGTCACGGCAGGTGTGCCGACACTTTACACCAAGCTGCTGCAGGAGCTTCAGCAACAGAACCGGGGTGCAGGCGCATTGAAGCGGATTGTCATTGCTGGGTCCGCGCCGGCGCCGAGCATGATGGAAGGTTTCGAGCGTCTGGGCGTGTCGGTCAATCATGTGTGGGGCATGACCGAGACCAGCCCATGCGGGACATCTCCGCAGCCTTCACGCAAGGCCGCTCAGCAATCGATTGCCGCGCAACTCGCCCGCAAGACGATGCAAGGCCAGCCAATTTACGGCATCGATGTCAAAATCGCCGACGAGAACGGCAAGGAGATGCCGCGCGACGGCAAATCCAGCGGGCGGCTGATGGTGCGGGGACCGTGGGTTCTCAGTGGATACTATCGCGAGGAGAAGCCGTTGCTGGAGAATGGCTGGTTCAACACCGGCGATCTCGCGGTACTTGATGGCGAAAATTATTTGCAACTCACCGATCGCGCCAAGGATGTCATCAAATCGGGTGGCGAATGGATCAGTTCGATAGACGTTGAGAATCTGGCGGCGGGTTGTCCCGGCGTAGCGGAAGCGTCCGTTATCGGCATCCCACATCCGAAATGGGAAGAGCGGCCTTTGCTCGTGGTGGTGCCTTCGGCGTCAAACCCGGCCACGGCAAAAGATATTTTCGCGTTTCTCGAGGGCAAGATCGCGAAATGGTGGATGCCTGACGATGTGGTTTTCGTCGAAGCGCTGACATATGGGGCAACCGGCAAGGTGCAGAAGATGGAATTGCGCCGCCGTTTCAGTAGCCACTATGCGACACAGAAACGTGCGTGAACGTCCGCTGTTGAAAGAGAGCGGGTCAAAGCCGCTCGATCAAGCGGCGCGGCTGCGCGCCTTGGCGGTTTTCGCGGGCTTGGCTTTCAGAGCCGTTTTCGGTCGTGCGCCGGGGCCGGGATGGACATGGACTTCCTTGGCCGACAGCGGCTCACCGCATTCCGAGCAGATCATTACCGGGTCGAAATGCTTGCCGCAGTTTTGGTGCTCGTGAAGCAGCGGACGACCGCGTTCATCAACCATATGGGTGTCGCCCCAGTGAACGATCGCCATCATCACGGGATAGAGATCGAGGCCTTTCTGCGTGAGGATATATTCGTGGCGCTTCGGCGATTCTTGATAGGAAATGCGGCGCAGCACTCCAAGGCGCACCATCTTCTTCAGCCGTTCGGCCAGCAAGTGCCGGGTGATGCCCAACGCCGATTGAAAGCCCTCGAAACGGCGCGTGCGCAGAAAGCACTCACGCAAAATGAGCAGGCTCCAGCGGTCGCCAATGACCCCGATGGTGCGTGCCATCGAGCAGGGCTCTTCCTCCAGTGCATCCCATCTCATGCTAGTCTCCAGTCCGGGCGCGGCGGGCGACTCCGCCGATTCCGCATTTTAAATCGGTACCATGGCCGAAGAAAGCTCCGGCCCAACTGCGATAACCGATATGATGCTATCAGAAAGTCATCGTAATTGACAGTTCAAATATAGAACTATAGGACAGACAGGCGTTCAAATTGCGCTATTCGCTACGAAACAGCGAGCCTGACCAAACGTTAATGTCGTGAGGAGATGACCGGTGGCAAATCCCTTGAAGGTCGAGTTCCAGTTCGATTTCGGCAGTCCCAACGCCTATCTCGCGGAAGCCGCGATACCGGGAATTGAAAAGCGCACCGGCGTAAAATTCGACTACGTGCCGGTTTTGTTAGGCGGCATCTTCAAGGCGACGAACAACATGTCGCCGTTCGATGCGTTGCGCGGCATCAGGAACAAGCCGGAATACCAGGCACTGGAAACCCAGCGCTTCATTCGCCGTTACAACATCACGACATTCAAAATGAATCCGTTCTTTCCCGTCAACACGCTGATGCTGATGCGCGGCGCCGTCGCTGCAAAAATGGAAGGCGTGTTCGAACCTTATTTCCGAGCGGCTTATCATCATATGTGGGAAGAGCCGAAGAAGATGGACGATGTTGAAACGTTTAAGGCGGCGTTCAAATCGTCGGGCATCGACGTCGACAAGTTGTTTGCGCGCGCGCAGCAAGACGATGTGAAAAAGAAATTGATCGACGATACGACAGACGCGGTCAATCGCGGCGCATTCGGCTCTCCGACGTTTTTCGTCGGAAAGGAAATGTACTTCGGCAAGGATCAAATCCGCGATGTCGAGGATTCGATTGTCGAACAACTGGGTCTGACGAAAGTAAAATCCGCCTGAGCCTCTTTGCCTGCTAGACTATAATCGCTCGATACAAGGAGGAGCATTATGTCTGGCCCGCTTAAAGGCGTTCGCGTTCTCGATCTGACCGGCGTCGTGTCCGGCCCGTTCGCAACGATGTTTCTGGCCGATCAGGGTGCCGATGTTCTGAAGATTGAGCCGATCGGCGGCGATATCACACGCCATAGCCGTGGCGCTATCGACGCGGCCGGTGAATTTACGGCACTCTTCATATCTTCCAATCGCGGCAAGCGTTCGCTGTCGATCGATATGAAATCTGCTGCCGGACGCGAAGTGCTGGCGAAACTGGTCGCGCAATCCGATGTGCTGGTGCAGAACTTTCGTCCCGGCACCACGGAACGCCTCGGTCTTGGTGCCGATGAGTTGCGTGCGCGTTACCCGCGGCTGATCTATGTGTCGATCAGCGGCGTTGGTGAAACTGGACCTTATGCGAAAAAGCGCGTTTACGACCCGATCATTCAGGCGCTTTCGGGATTCGCCGACATCCAGTCCCAAGCGGGGACCAACCGTCCGCAAATGATCCGCACCATTGTCGCCGACAAGACGACAGCCGTGTTCACCGCGCAGGCGGTATCGTCCGCGCTTTACGCGCGGGAAAAAACCGGCAGAGGCGATCACATCAGGGTTGCGATGCTTGATGCGATGATTTCTTACGTTTGGCCGGAAGGCATGATGCAGCACACCGTTGTGGGGACTGAGGCGGTCATTCCCGATCCGACCGACCGGCCGGAACTCGTGTTCAAGACGATGGACGGCTACATCACCGCCGGAACGGTTTCGGACTCGGAGTGGCAGGGTTTCTGCAAAGCGACGGGCGATCCAGAATTGATAAAGGATAAGCGCTTCACTTCCGTCGCGGATCGTTCGCATAACGTAACTGCGCGCATCAACAAGATGGCGGAATACATCGTCAAGCACACGACCGCCGAATGGCTGGAGCGTCTCGATGCTGCCGACGTGCCTTGTGCGCCTATCCTGCGCCGTGGTGAAGTCATCGCAAACGAACAGGTGGTCGCGCGCGGAATCATCTCCGAATTCGACCAACCGACAGTCGGTCGTGTCCGGCAAC
>JAPLPA010000225.1 GCA_026400415.1 Afipia sp.
ACCGAGGCTTCGCCGTCGGCGAAACAACCGCGCCCGCCATATCCAGTCGGATCGACGCCGCCGAGCGCAGTGGTGATGTAGGCTGGCGTCGGGAAGAAACCAGCGCCCGGAACGTTGTTACAATTCTGCAAGTTAACAGGCAGCGTGATCTGCTGCTGCGAGACAGAATACCGTACCTGCAGACTCAGATCTTCACGCAACTGGAAACCGAGCCGCGGGCTGAATCCGATTGTCTTACTGTCGTAGGATACGTAGGACGATGCGGTCTGTTTGCGCACATAGAAATCGAGACCGAGTGCGACGCGGTAACCGAGCAGATAAGGTTCAACCAACGACAGGCTGACGCCTTGAGTACGCTGGCCGTACTGAACCGACGCCTTGCCGTACCAGCCGCGACCCAAAAGATTGCGTTCCGAGATGCTCACTTCGCTGAGGAAGCCGTCAGCCGTCGAGTAACCGCCCGATATCGAGAAGTCGCCGGTCGATTTTTCTTCCAGATCGACGTTCAGCACCACGCGGTCGGCAGACGAACCGGGCTCGGAGTTAATTTTTACGGTCTTGAAGTAATCAAGATTCTTCAGGCGCCGTTCTGCACGATCGACCAGCGCGCGGTTGTACGCATCGCCCTCGGAAATATCGAACTCGCGGCGAATGACATAGTCGCGCGTGCGGGTGTTACCGCGAACATTGATCCGCTCGATGTAGACGCGCGGACCTTCGTCGATGGCGAAGACAATCGAGACGGTACGCGCTTCAAAGTTCTTGTCACCCTGCGGCTTGACGATCGCAAACGCATATCCGCGCCGTGAGGCTTCGATCTGCATTTCCTCGATCGACTTTTCGACGGCTTCGGCGTTGTAGACCGATCCGACGTTGACGCGCGACAAGCTGCGGAACCCTTCGCCATCCAGAGCAGCAATCGACGATCGGAAATCAAGCGAACCTACGCGATATTGCTGGCCTTCCTCGATCTTGAAGGTGACGCGAAAGCCGGTGACCGAAGGATCGTATTCGGTGAGTGCCGCGATGACCTGGACGTCGGCATAGCCGTTCTTGAGGTAGAAGCGGCGGATGATGTCGCGGTCAGCTTCAATACGGTCGGGATCGTAGATGTCATTGGACGAAAGGAAGCTGAGAATGCTCGACTCGCGGGTCTTGATGACGTCCTTGAGGCGGTAAGACGAAAACGCGTTATTGCCGAGAAAATCGATTGATTTGATGCCCGTCTTGGCACCTTCAGAAACCTCGAAGACCAGATCGACGCGATTGTTCGGCTGCTCGATAATCTTCGGTTCAACCTTGATGTCAAATCGGCCGTTGCGGCGATAGATTTCGGTAATCCGCTGGGTGTCGGACTGGACCATCGCGCGCGACAGCGTGCCGCGCACCTTTGATTGAACTTCCGCAGATAGCTGTTCGTCCTTGACCTTCTTGTTGCCTTCGAAGGCAATGCGGCCGATCACCGGATTTTCAACAACGACGACAATGATCTTGCCGCCGGCCTGATTGATTTTCACATCTTGAAACAGTCCGGTCTCAACCAACGCCTTCAGGCCGTCGTCGATCCGTCCCGCGTCGAGGCGGCCGTTTGGCCCGGGCTTGAAATAGGAGCGGATGGTGTCGGCTTCGATACGGCGATTGCCTTCAACACCAATGGTCGCGGCAGTCTGGGCTTGAGCTTGCGAGGAAACGAGCACAGCCGTCGCACCGAAGGCGACAGGCAAAGCAACAAAAATCAGGGCAGCGGCGAAGCCACCCCTCAACACTCGCAAACCGAACTTCATGCGCGAAGCGCCCTCGTCGTACTTGCCCCCGGCCCGTTTCCGGATCGGGAGAATCCCCAATGTTGCACCGCTTGTAGCCAATTTTAACCAGCGGGCAAACGACTCATAACCCCAAAATTCCAATTTCTTAACAATACGTTGCCTATTGGCCACGCCCACAAAATATACCTCAGGAACCGGCCAGATGCAGGATGTCGTTGTAGGTCGCAAAGACCATCAGCATCAGAACCAGCGCAAGCCCCACGCGGAAGCCCATTTCCTGCGAACGCTCGGACAACGGACGCCCCCGAACGGCTTCAATTGCATAGAACAAAAGGTGACCACCATCGAGCAGTGGCACCGGAAAGAGGTTCAGCAGGCCGATCGAGACCGACAGGACCGCCGCCAGATGGATTAGGGGCGAAAGCCCCAGAGTCGCGACCTGCCCTGAAATCTGAGCGATACGAATGGGGCCTCCGACCTGATCGGCGCTGGCGCGGCGGGTGAACACATCGCCGAGGTAGAGGATCCGAGCACGCCAACCTTATGAACGTTGCCGAATGTATCCTTGATCTCGCGTAGTTCCGGCGTGGCGTTCAGCGTGACGATCTTGTCGTCGCGCTTGACCGAGAACGACAGCGCCTGTCCGGCCTTGGTCGAGACGATGCGCTGCATGTCGGTGAAGTTTTCAATGACGCTGCCGTCAATCGCAGTCACGACGTCGCCGGACTTGAAGCCTGCGGCCGCAGCCGCGCTTTTTTCCTGCACGCTGTCGACCCGCGCACTCTGGTTCGGCTTGCCGAAGAACGTGAACAGTGCTGCGAAGATGACAATCGCCAGCAGGAAATTCGCGATCGGACCAGCCGCGACAATTGCCGCGCGCGGTCCGACCTTCTTGCCGTGGAAGCTGACCTTGCGCTCCTCGTCGGTCATGGACTTGATCGCGTCGGCCGATGGTGTGGACGCTTCCGACTCGTCGCCGAAGAATTTGACGTAGCCGCCGAGCGGGATCGCCGAGACCTTCCAGCGCGTCCCATGACGGTCGTTGAAACCGAACAGCTCAGGCCCGAAGCCGAGCGAGAATGTTAACACCTTCACGCCGGCCCAGCGGGCGACCGCGAAGTGGCCAAGCTCGTGAAAGAAAACGACGATGGTGAGGACAAACAGGAAGGGAACGATATAACCGATGAGTCCATGACTCAATGTATTGAAACTGTTCAACAAAAAATCCACTAGACCGTCCCTCACCCAAACAGCCCGAAGGCCCGATCCCTAGTTAACTAGGATGCCTTTAAGGCAATTTGAGGCAAGAGGGTGACAGCTTTATTTCGCGTATCATGGTCAACGGAAAGTGCCTCATCGACGTTGGCCGGAGCCTTGGTGGAACCGCTGCGGACCATCGATTCCATGGTCGCCTCGACGAGGCGTGCGATGCCGCCAAATCCGATTTTGCGATCCAGAAAGGCCGCAACCGCAACTTCGTTTGCGGCGTTGAGAACCGTCGGCGCACCCCCTCCA
>JAPLPA010000163.1 GCA_026400415.1 Afipia sp.
CGAAAAAATTCTGGCCGGCGGTGATCGGTGGCATCGCCGATAATGCACGTGGCATGACAGCTCATTAAGCGTACTCGTTGTCACAAAAGTGCGCGCACGAGCAGAATGAATTTCAATTCCGACTCGGATCGGGATTTGCTACATAGCGCCTACGAAGTGGGACTTCATTTCGAACTGGCGCTTGCCAATGCCATTCATATTGATTGCTATTGCCCTTGCCGGCGCTTCCTTGGTGTTCAGGCAGGCCGCTTCCGCACTCTATAACGGCACTCCATGGGCAGTGGAGCTCTGCTCCTATGCGGACAAACTCTGTAAACAGCCGAACTATCTTCTGTACGCGGCGGGAGCCGCGCTTGTGTTCGGTTTTCTGTGGAAGCTCACGGCATCCGACAAGTAAGAGGCTCGTCTGCCGGGTTTCCAGATCCTCTTGACAATTCACGCGATAGGATTATATTCCGTTCGATGATAGCGCGAATGTCCGATCAGCATTCGCGCAACCCATGACGACGGTGGAGCGCCGGGAGGCGCAGCGCCCTACGTCAATGGGCGCGCACGGTTCGCGGATGAGTCTCGCAAACTCATTTGCAAACCGCGCAAGGCAGGCCGATCGCAAGGCCAGCCTCAAGGGTGTCTCGCACACATCCTGGCGCCTCCCCGCGCTCCACCGCCCGCTCATTCATTGCGGGCAGCAAAACTCGCGCGGCGACGCGACGGGAAATTTTGGTGTGGGGTGATGCGCGCTATCCGCCAGCCCACACGTCGAGCACGTAGCGATTGTCCGTGCCCATTGTGTCGATCCATTGCGCCGCAGCTTTTTCATCCGCGCCGGATTTTTCGCGATAGATGTCGGACAGCGTTTTCTTGACGCCGGGCTCCATCTTGCTGCCGTCACCGCACACATAGATTACCGCGCCCTGCTCGATCAGCTTCCACACTTTGTCCTTCTGCGCGGCGATCTGATCTTGCACGTAACTCTTCGGCGTAGACGCGCGCGAGAACGCTGTGTGAAGCTCGGTAATTCCATCGCTGGCGAATTTTTTCAATTCGTCCGCGTAGAGAAAATCCTGGTCGGGATTGCGACAGCCGAAGAATAACATCGAGGCTCCGAGCGATTTACCACTCGCTTTCATCGCGGCGCGCTCTTGCAGAAATCCACGAAACGGCGCGAGGCCTGTTCCGGGTCCTATCATGATGATCGGCTTGGACGGATCATCAGGAAGACGGAAACCCGCTTTGGTTTCGCGCACGATGGCATGCACCGTGTCGCCCGCGCGTCGTCCAGCGAGATAATTCGAGCTAACGCCTTTGTAGATGCCGCGTCCAGAGATTGCCGGACCTTCGACAACGCCGACAGTGACGCTGCATTTTGTTTTCCCCGCAACCGCAGGCGACGACGAAATCGAATAATAGCGCGGCGACAGCAGCGAGAGCATTTCCAGATATGTGTGGAAGGGCAATTCGCAGGCCGGATGTTCTTCAAGCAGATTGTAGACCGATTTGCGCTTGTTGAGAATTTCTGCGCGATAGTGGTCATCGTCGTTAGCGAGCTTTTCCAGCTTCGGCTTGGTCATCGGACAGCGCGTGTGTTCCGACATAATCTGGATCTGCTTGCGGGTCGCAACCTGCTGCAATTCGACGAACTCAGTCAGCAACCGTCCAACGGAAACGGCATTGTCGGTCGGCAACTGCGCGCGGCGACCCGCTGCAACCTGCAATCGCACTTGATCGGCGGGGAGAAATCCGAAACGCCGCGCCACCGCATCGACCAGAACAGGATCGTTGCGCGGTACGATGCTCAAGTGATCGCCGACGCGATACGTAACGTTCTCGGGCAATTCCACTTCGATATGCCGTGTGGAGCGGTCGGACGGATTGGCGCCGTCACGCTTCTGGAGTTCTGTGTTCGCAAGAACCTTGATCGGCACCGCGCCGCCGGAAACAGCAACCGTATTGACGACACTCTGCGCAACCGGCTCGACTTTATAAAGCGGCTCATCATTGGCATCGCGCGCGAATCCAGTTTTTACGCCGAATTCCTCGACCGCGAGTGCACGCAGCGACGTGAACCACGTCTCGAACTGACCGTCGAGATCGTCGCGCGCATCGCCCTCGCCGCGCGCGCAAGCAGCCTTCGCACCATGTTTGGCGAGTTGCTCGTCGATAATGCGCGGGATCGACTGATACGTCGCCAGCCAGTCGCTGTTGCCGCAACCGAACACCGCGTAACGCATATCGGCGAATTCATTCTTCGCCAGATCGCTCTGCAGCCATTTGACGAACTGCGTGGCGTTGTCCGGCGGTGCGCCATTGTAGGACGCGCAGAAGATGATAACTCCGCCCTGACCTTTCAGATTGCCGACATAGTCGTCCAGCGGACCCAACTTGGTCGCAAAGCCGTTGACCTCGGCCAAGTCCGCGACGCGATGCGCGAGCTCTTCCGCCGTTCCGAGATTGGAGCCGTAAAGAATGAGCAACGGAGTATTGTGTCCTGGCCGCACGCGTGCGGGAGCGTTCGCACCATCGCCATCGACTTTCGCCGCGACGCCCGGACGTGACACAATGGTACGATCCTTGTCGCTACGCGGACGCACCTTGATCTTGAAACCATCAGGCTTGATGGTCAGCGTTTCCTTCAGCACCATCTGATAACGCTGATGATCGATCAGTTTGAAGCGTTGCAGGATCATGCCGATGGCGAGTGCAGCCTCATGCATTGCAAATCCGCGTCCGATACAGGCGCGCTGACCGTTGCCGAACGGCTTCCATGCGTTGGCCGGACGTTTGGATTCCGCTTCGCGGCTGAAGTTCTCTGGATCAAACGCATCGGGATTTGGTCCCCAGACGGACGGGTCGCGATGCAGCGCCAACGCCAAGACCGTGACGAACGTGCCCTTCTTCAGTTTATATTTACCGCCGATCATCTCATCCTTAAGCGGCGTGAGACCGAAGGCCGGCGCAGGCGGCCACAGCCGCAGCGCCTCTTTCAATCCGCGCCCAGCACGCGGTCGACCTCCTCGTAGGCCTTCGCGAGCACATCGGGATTTTTAAGCATCGCATAAAGCGAGCAAGCCAGAAGCCCGCTTGTGGTCTCATGTCCAGCGATCAGGAAGGTATTGATCTGGTAGCGGATGTTGACGTCGTCGAGTTGGTCGCCGCTGACTTTATCAACGCCGGTCATCATCGCGCCGAGCATGTCCTTTTTGGCGGCGGCCGCCTCGGCATTCTTGCGGCGCTCGGCGACGATTTCGTCCACCATGTTGTTCATGAACGCGATATCGGTGGCCATATCGGACCTGCGCGCGCGCATGAACAGGCCCTCGAGCGGAAGGCCGCGCGTCATCATCACGGTCTCCAGCGAACGCACCAGCGCCTCGACAAAAGGGTGATAATCGCGCCGATAGAACGAATTGAACCGATAATCAAAACCGCATAGGCCGATGGTGTCGAGCGTCAGCGCCGTCATGTCGTGAACGACATCGATTTCTTCGTCGCCGTTCAACCGTTCCCACTTTTTGACGAGCTGCTCGGCGATATCGACCATCATCGGATGGTAGGACTGCATCGCGCGGCCGCCGAACGGCGACAGCAGGATATTGTGGGCCTTGCCCCAGTTCGGCTCGGTGGTGTCCGCCGTAAAAAGCCCGTCGCCCGCAATCGCACGCACGCGCCGCAACGGTCCGCGAACAGCCTTGTCGAAGCGTTTTTCATCGCACAGTTCGTCGACGAGATCGAAGCCCGACACGATCACCAGCGGCTGGCCCATCATATCAAGCCAGAAGATCGGCCCAAGCTCTTTGGCCATGCGCGCCAGATCCTGGACCGGCGCTGAGGAATCCACCGATAGCATATTGCCGACAACCGGCTGCTTCGGAGGATGCGGAATCGGGCTCAGAGCATTTGTGGACGCCATCTTGAAATTGTCTCCTGACCCACGTGACTTGCTTTTATCTTTTTATCCCGGCAGACGCCGGATTTACCGTCAGGCTAATGCGCTGCAGAGTGTTTGCAAAGCGATTTGGCCTGTGTGCCATCTGGCATGCAAGCTTCAAGCAAAACGCCGCCTGCGCCAGTCGACGATTGTGGCGCTCACCTCATCGGGCTTTTCCTGTTGCGTCCAATGGCCGCTGCCTTT
>JAPLPA010000339.1 GCA_026400415.1 Afipia sp.
GAAAATTCACCTCAGCAGATGCGGTTCTGGGCCGACCAGGCGTCGTATCCGTTCAAGAGCCACGATCTGTGGTTCATCACCGAAGACATGCGCTGGGGCAAATATGAAGCGGGCTTTGACGCAAAGGCGCTGATCGAAAAGGTCAACCGCGAAGATTTGTGGCGTGAAGCGGCGAAAGATCTTGGCGTAGCCGCTGCTGACATTCCGGCTTCCACGTCGCGAGGCAAGGAAACCTTCTTCGACGGCAAGGTCTTCGATCCGGCTAACCCGGCTGCCTACCTGAAGTCGCTGTCGATCAAGCGCGTCGAAGTCTGACGACACAAGGACCGCCCGTCAGCGGGCGGTCCTTCTTTTCGAATTTGGAGATTGCCGAGATGAATATGCCAGCACTCAACACTGAAGCCGCGATTTCGGTGCCTCCCGCATCGTCCGCAGCGGAAATCGTTTCGATTGCGCCGAGGCGTGCGCCTTGGTCCGAAGCCTTCGGAAAAAACATGCGTTCGGTTGCGTCGAATGTTGTGCCACCAGTCATCGTGGTGGCGTTGTTGCTGCTGGTGTGGGAATTGGTGTGCCGGAAAGCAGGCGCAACCTTGCCACCGCCGTCGCGCGTGCTGAAAGATACCAAGGAACTGATCCTCGATCCGTTCTTCGATCGCGGCGGGATCGACAAGGGCCTTTTCTGGCATTTGTCGGCGAGTCTCAAGCGCGTCGCACTCGGCTACTCGATCGCGGCGGTGGTTGGCATCGCGCTTGGTACATTGGTGGGTCAATCGGTCTGGGCCATGCGCGGGCTCGATCCGCTTTTTCAGGTGCTGCGGACAATCCCACCACTCGCGTGGCTGCCGTTGTCGCTTGCCGCGTTTCGCGACGGACAGCCATCGGCAATTTTCGTGATTTTCATCACCTCGATCTGGCCGATCATCATCAACACCGCTGTCGGCATTCGCAACATTCCGCAGGACTATCGAAACGTCGTAGCTGTCGTTCAGCTCAATCCTGTCGAGTTTTTCTGGAAGATCATGATCCCGTCGGCGGCGCCATACATCTTTACGGGTCTGCGCATCGGCATAGGACTCTCGTGGCTCGCGATCGTCGCGGCTGAAATGCTGATCGGCGGTGTCGGCATCGGCTTCTTCATCTGGGACGCGTGGAATTCCTCGCACATCAGCGAAATCATCCTCGCGCTGTTTTACGTCGGCATCATCGGATTCATTCTTGATCGCATGATCGCGTTGCTTGGCAAATTGGCCACGCGCGGCGTGCAGGCGAACTAAGGAGAGCATCAATGGCTTATCTGCAAATCGATCACGTCGACAAGGTCTTCACACGCGGCTCAACGCGGAGCGAAGTATTGAAAGGTATCAACCTGACCGTGGAGAAGGGCGATTACGTTTCCATCATCGGCCATTCGGGTTGCGGAAAGTCGACGTTGCTCAATATCGTCGCCGGCCTCACCGACGCGACGCAGGGCGGCGTGTTGCTGGAGGGGCGCGAGGTCAATTCGCCAGGTCCCGACCGCGCTGTGGTCTTCCAGAACCATTCGCTTCTGCCTTGGCTGACTGTCTATGACAACGTGCGACTCGGCGTCGACAAAGTCTTCAGTTCATCCAAGACGCGGGCCGAACGCGATGCGTGGACGATGCACAATCTCAACCTCGTGCAAATGGCACACGCCAAGGACAAACGGCCTGCCGAAATATCCGGCGGCATGAAGCAGCGGGTCGGTATTGCGCGTGCACTGGCGATGGAGCCGAAGGTTCTGTTGCTTGACGAACCATTCGGCGCACTCGATGCGCTAACGCGTGCGCATCTCCAGGACTCGGTGATGGCGTTGCATCAGAAGCTCAACAACACCGTGTTGATGATTACCCAAGACGTGGATGAGGCGGTTCTGCTTTCGACTCGCATCGTCATGATGACGAACGGTCCCAGCGCGAAAATCGGCGAGATTCTCGACGTGCAGTTGCCGCATCCGCGCAAACGTCTCGAACTGGCGTCGAATCCGACCTATCTGAAATGTCGCCAGCGTGTGCTCGAATTTCTTTACGAGCGTCATCGTTTCGTCGAAGCGGCGTAACGCCAGAGGAAGTGATGAGCGAGCCTCTGGTCGTTATCGGAAATGGCATGGCGGCAGCCCGCTTTGTCGAAGAACTCGCAAAACGGGCGCTCGGCCGTTACGCGGTTGCTGTGATCGGCGATGAACCGCGTCTAGCTTATAATCGCGTCCTGTTGTCGTCAGTGTTGGCAGGTGAGACCACATCTCACGATATCGAATTGAGATCTGCGGCGTGGTGGCGTGACCGCGGTGTAACTGTCACCTACGGATGTGCGGCAACCGGCATCGATCTAGCCGAGCGCAGCGTGAAATTGGCAAACGGCGCTACGGTCGGCTTCTCCAAACTCGTTCTTGCGACCGGATCAAATGCATTGAGGCTCAATGTTCCGGGTGCGGACCTGTCCGGAGTCCACACGTTTCGCGATAGCCGCGATGTTGCTCAACTTCTCGATCTCGCAGCAGGAAAAAAACGGGTCGTTGTCGTCGGCGGCGGATTGCTCGGACTTGAGGCGGCTTACGGGCTGGCGAAGGCCGGCGCGCACGTCACGCTTCTGCACCTGATGGATCGGCTGATGGAACGGCAGCTTGACGCAACGGCTGCAGCCCTGCTCAAGCGCCTTGTCGAAGAGAAGGGTGTCGATATCGTTCTTGGTGCAAACACAAAGGCCATCCTCGGCATCAGCAAAGTCGAGCAGGTCGAGTTGATCGATGGCCGCATCATCGACTGCGATGCCGTCATTTTTGCTGCTGGCATCCGTCCCAACGCGACGCTCGCGAAGGACGCCGGCATCGACGTCAATCGTGGCGTGCTTGTTGACGATCAGTTGAAAACGGCGACCGACGGCGTTTATGCGCTCGGCGAATGTGCTGAGCATCGCGGCACCTGCTATGGCCTTGTCGAACCTGCTTACGAACAGGCGAGGGTGCTTGCCGATCATCTTGCGGGCAAGCTCTCGCAATATGACGGCAGCATTCTGTCGACCAATCTTAAAGTCTCTGGCGTCAGTGTTTTCTCCGCAGGTGACTTTCTTGGCGGCGAAAGCACCGAGTCCATCGTTTTCAACGATCAGAAGTTCGGCATCTACAAGAAGCTGGTTATCGCGAACGGTAAGCTAGTCGGCGCCGTGCTGGTCGGCGATACACGTGATGCGCTTTGGTATCTTGAATTGATCCGTGCCGGCGGCTCAATCGCAGCGATGCGCAGCGGCCTGATGTTCGGGCGCGATTTTTTATCTGCCGATGCCGAACAGCCAAAGGCGGCGTGACGATGTCGAGCGATTTTTCTCCGGACCAAAAGCGCTATCTCGAAGGCTTTGTCTCGGGGATGAGTGCCTCGCGCGTCGCCCGAACGAATGCGCCCGGGAAGTCGGAGCCGGTCGGGCCGGACGCAATTCACATCAAGGCTCAGGATCGCACCGTTGCGGCCGGCGGCAAACTCAACGATCAGGAGAAGATCAAACGCGACGAGCATCCATTCGATGCCTATCCGCGCCTCATAAAACAATCGGAGACAAACGAGGCACCGAAACCCGCGGATAATTTTCGCTGGCGCTATTACGGAATCTTCTATGTTGCGCCAACGCAGACTTCTTATATGTGCCGTCTGCGAATTCCGAACGGCATTCTCAAGCACTGGCAATTCGCGGGCGTCGCGGATATTGCGGAGAAATTCGGCGGCCCATTTGCACATGTGACGACGCGCGCGAACTTGCAGCTGCGCGAGATCGAGCCGAAGAACGCCGTCAATGTGATCGAGGCCATACAGGATATCGGTTTGTGTTCGCGCGGCTCAGGCGCTGACAATATCCGAAACGTCACAGGCACGTCCACCGCCGGTATCGATCCGCAGGAACTGCTCGATACACGGCCTCATGCGCGGGCGTGGCACTACCATATTCTCAACGAGAGAGCGCTTTACGGGTTGCCGCGCAAATTCAATGTCGCTTTCGATGGCGGCGGAAAAATTGCGACGCTTGAGGACACCAATGACATCGCCTTCCACTCGATTGTTCTGTTGTAGGTAGGTGCTTGAAGGTCACGGGGTTGAGCCGGGGATTTACTACCAACTCGGTTTGGGCGGCATTACCGGTCACCGCGATCTTGCGCGCCCCACAGGCGTGATACTGCCGCCCGCCGACGCAACGCGAATTGCAGATGCCATCGTGCGTGTTTTCATCGAGCACGGCGACCGCACCAATCGCCTTAAGGCGCGATTGAAATATGTTCTCGACGCGTGGGGCTTCGAGAAATTTCTTGAAACCGTCGAGGAGAAACTGGGCCGTAAACTTGTGCGCGTTTCTGCAGACGCCATTGCTCAGCGACCAGAATTCGACCGTCTTGCGCATATAGGGGTTCATCCACAGAAGCAGGCGGGGCTGAACTGGATCGGCATCGCGCTCAAGCTTGGCCGCTTGTCAGCGGAGCAGATGCGGGGGCTGGCAAAATTGTCCGCAGATTTCGGCGACGGCGACATTCGGCTGACGGTCTGGCAAAATCTGCTGCTATCCGGTGTTGCCGATGCAAATGTCACAACTGTCATCGCCGCAATCGAGACCCTTGGTCTATCGACGACAACGTCGGTCATTCGGGCCGGTCTGGTTGCCTGCACCGGCGCGACCGGCTGCAAATTCGGCAATGCGCACACCAAGGAAAACGCCGACGAAATTGCCGCGTGGTGTGAGGATCGCGTCCCGCTCGATTCGCCGGTCAATGTTCACCTGTCCGGCTGCCATCATTCCTGCGCGCAACATTACATCGGTGACATCGGATTGATTGGCGCACGGGTTCCGGTGAATGAGGACGGTGACACCGCTCCTGGATATCATGTGTTTGTCGGCGGCGGCTTTGGGGCCGATGGCATCATCGCGCGCGAACTGGTTCAAAACGTCAAAGCTGAAGATGCGCCGAAGACCGTTGAGCAAATCCTGAAAACCTACATCGCCAACCGCGCGTCCGCTGACGAGACGTTTATCAAGTTTGCAGGACGGCATGACATCGACGATCTCAAGCGCATGGTGGGATTGGAGCCGGAGGGATGAACCAGATCGCGCCGCCGCCAAATTTTGAACTCGTTCCCGAGACTGCACCATTCTCGGACGAGCAGCGCTCCTGGCTCAATGGCTTCTTTGCTGGGCTTGTCTCGCTCGATAATGGCGTGACGCCGCTATCGGCGGAGCAGGGCGCTGCATTCATGACGAGCAGCGATGCCGATGACGGTGAAGCGCCATGGCACGATCAAACCATTCCCATCAATGAACGCATGAAGCTTGCTGAAGGCCGTCCTTTGCGGCGGCGCATGATGGCCGCGATGGCGCAGCAGGATTGTGGCCAGTGCGGCTACAATTGCAGCGACTATTCGGACGTGATCGCAAACAAGAAAGAGACGCGACTCAATCTGTGCGTGCCGGGCGGTAAAGAAACCGCGCGAATGATCAAAACGCTTTATGCCGAAATTGAGAACAGTTCGCTTGCCCCAACCACGCCGACGCCTCCGCCATCAGAAGCTTTGTCCGCTCCGATCGCTGAGCCCGGCCGTTCGCGCGATAATCCCGTTGAAGCCGTGTTCGTCTCGCGACGGCTCCTCAACAAGGAAGGCTCGGAAAAGCAGACATGGCACATCGAGTTCGATCTCTCCGGTCCCGGACTCGACTACGTCGTCGGCGATTCATTTGGAATTTTCGCTCGCAACGATCTGGGTTTGGTCGATCAAATCATCGCGCTGCTCGGCGCGTTGCCCACGATGGAGATCAACGGCAAGACGTTGCGCGAAGTGTTGCATCAGGATGTTTCGCTGGCTCCCGCACCCGACAAGCTTTTTGAATTGTTGTCGTTTATTTCAGGTGGTGCGTTGCGCGAAAAGGCAACGGCGTTGGCACGGGGCGACGATCCCGATGGCGATGCGGCCAATCTCGATGTGATGGCGACGCTGCAGAAATTCTCTAGCGTCCGTCCGCATCCCGAAGCCTTTGTCGAAGCCCTGGAGCCGCTGCAGCCGCGCTTGTATTCGATATCGTCGTCGCACATTGCCACGCCCGGACGGCTGTCGTTGACGGTCGATACGGTTCGCTACGTTATCGGCAAACGTAAAAGGAGTGGCGTCGCTTCGACCTATCTCGCCGAACGCATCGCACCAGGCGATAGGCTGATGGTCTATGTTCAGAAAGCGCATGGTTTCGGTCTGCCGGCCGACGCGAACACGCCAATCATCATGATTGGACCCGGCACGGGCATCGCGCCGTTTCGTGCCTTCCTGCACGATCGGCAGGCAAGCAAGGCACCCGGCCGCAACTGGTTGTTCTTCGGCCATCAGCGCAGCAACTACGATTTCTTCTACGCCGATGAATTGAATGCGATGAAGGCCGCCGGCCACCTGACCCGGCTCTCGCTGGCATGGTCGCGCGACACCGGCGAAAAATTCTACGTGCAAGATCGCATGCGTGAAGTCGGCCGCGATGTGTGGGCGTGGCTCGCGGAAGGCGCGCATGTATACGTTTGCGGTGATGCTAAGCGTATGGCGAAGGATGTAGAGCGGGCGCTTGTCGATATCGTTGGCCAGCATGGTGCGAGATCCATCGATGAGGCGGTAAGCTTTGTCGCCGACCTAAAGAAGAAGGGCCGTTATCAACAGGACGTCTACTGATGATGGATGCCGGAAATTCATATTTCAGTGGGGAAATTCAATCGCCGCAGCGGCGCAGGAGAGAAATTATCTCTCCGTTCGCCGCGCGAGTTGCAACATTTTCGCTTTTTTTCCCACGGCCTTGCGGCGACTCGTCAAAGCGATTTCATTCAACGCATCGTTATCTGCAGGATGTCTACGATGCGCGAATTACATTCCCGAATTCACCAGTCTTCTCAGCCTCGATCCTTGGCAGCGAATACAAACTCGCGCCTGCATGTGCTCGCAGCATATGGTGCTTTCCTGATGATTGCCGGCATCGTATTCGGCACGCTTCCCTTCCGTCCTTTCTAAGTTCGTTATCCAGCGTCGCGTGGGCGATCGCATGATGCGATCGGGCGTAGCGCAGCCGGCGATCCGCACCGCTTGTCCCTATTGCGGGGTGGGTTGCGGGGTTCTTGCAACCCCGGACAGCAATGGAGGCGCGTCGATTGCGGGCGATCCCGAACATCCAGCGAATCTCGGACGGCTTTGCTCCAAAGGATCTGCGCTGGGTGAAACACTTGGCCTGAGCGAGCGGCTGCTGCATCCGATGGTCCGCGTTTCCAGCGGCGAGATGGAGCGCGTCGCGTGGCCGGATGCGCTCGACCATGTGGCAAACCGACTCCAGCATATCATGGCGAAGCATGGACGCGATTCAGTCGCGTTCTATTTGTCGGGGCAGTTGCTCACGGAGGACTACTACGTCGCCAACAAGCTGATGAAGGGTTTCATCGGCACCGCGAACGTCGACACCAATTCGCGGCTTTGCATGTCGTCGTCAGTCGCAGGTCATCGCCGCGCATTCGGCTCAGATACCGTTCCGGGGAACTACGAAGATCTCGACGAAGCCGATCTGCTGGTACTCGTGGGTTCGAATGCGGCATGGTGCCATCCTGTTCTGTTCCAGCGAATGATCGCCAACAAGCAAAAACGCGGCGCGCGCATCGTCGTCATCGACCCGCGCCGAACTGACACTGCTGGCGACGTGGATCTGTTTCTTGGGCTTAAACCCGGCACGGACACCGCCTTGTTTTGCGGCCTGCTGGTTCATCTCGCCGACAACGGCGTGCTCGATCGATCCTATATCGCCGCTCATACAAACGGCTTCGATGAAACGCTTGCGCGCGCGCGCGGAATTGCGGGCAGCGCCGCCGCGACCGCGTTGGCAACAGGCCTGACCGAATCCGAGGTTGTTGCGTTCTTCCAGATGTTTGCCACAACGGCGCGTACTGTCACGCTCTATTCCCAGGGCGTCAATCAATCCGCGCAAGGCACCGATAAGGTCAACGCAATTATCAACTGCCATCTTGCGACAGGTCGCATCGGGAAACCCGGCGCGTCACCATTCTCGTTAACGGGCCAGCCGAATGCGATGGGCGGCCGTGAAGTCGGCGGATTGTCCAATCAGCTTGCTGCTCACATGCACTTCACGCCGCCGGATATCGACCGCGTGCGTCGATTCTGGAAGGCACCGCACATCGCGACGCATGAAGGTCTCAAGGCCGTGCAGATGTTTCAAGCCATCGGCCGAGGCGACGTCAAGGCCCTTTGGGTGATGGGGACCAATCCTGCGGTATCGCTGCCGAACGCCGACGCGGTGCGCATCGCGATGCGCAAGCTCGATCTGCTGGTCGTTTCGGAGAACGTGAGTTCAAACGACAGTATCGATTGCGGCGCTCATATCTTGCTGCCCGCGCATGCCTGGGGTGAAAAATCGGGGACGGTCACGAACTCAGAACGGCGAATTTCCCGTCAGCGCGCTTTCTTGCCGCCTCCGGGAGAAGCCAAACCAGATTGGTGGATGATCAGCGAAATCGCTAAGCGGCTTGGACACGGAGCTGCGTTTGCTTACACCTCCGCCGCCGATATCTTCCGCGAACACGCGGAGCTTTCCGCATTCGAAAACGACGGCAGTCGTGATTTCGATATCGGGAGCTTGTCAAACATCGCCGACGAAGAATTCGACGCGATGCCACCTTTTATGTGGCCATCGCAAGCCGGCCAGACAAAATCATCGGAGCGGTTTTTCAAAGACGGCGGCTTTTTCACAGCTGATGGAAAAGCACGCTTCGTAGCCCCCGATGTCCCGATGCTGCGCGGTGAAACGTCAGCGGCGCGTCCATTACGGCTCAATACCGGACGCATTCGCGATCAGTGGCACACAATGACGCGGACCGGGCTAAGTCCACGTCTCGGCGCGCACCTTCCCGAACCCTACATCGAAATTCATCCAGACGATGCAGCGCAAGCCGACGTCACAGATGGAGGCTTTGCACGCGTTGCAACCGATCTTGGTCAATGCGTTCTCAAGGTCGTTGTGAGCGAACGCCAGCAGCGTGGAATGCTCTTTGCGCCGATCCACTGGAGCGCGCAAAACGCATCATCCGCCCGCGTCGGCGCTTTGGTCGCTCCGTTTACAGATCCATTTTCCGGACAACCGGAAAACAAGGCGACGCCAGCCGCAATCGAAGCTGTCAATTTTGCGCAACGTGGATTCGTGTTGGCCCGCGAACCGCTGATGTTTCCCAATGGCGTGTGGTGGGCGCGTGTCGCCGTGACGGGAGGCTTCGGATATTTGCTCGCGGCCAATCTGACTGTCGCCGACTGGAAATCGTTTGTATCGGGGCACGATGAGACCATCGCGTTCTCGGAATACGAGGACAGCGGTGCTGGCGTCTACCGGACGGCGGCATACAAGGAGGGACGGCTTGAGCAATGTCTATTCATTGAGCAAGCGCACGATGCTCCCAATTGGGATTCAGTAAGAGCAATCTTCGCATCGACTACCGTGACGGACGATCAGCGACGATTGCTGTTATCGGGGAAATCCGCAGATGGGTTGAACAGCAGCGGTCCCATTGTCTGCGCATGCTTCGGCGTGGGACGCACAACAATTTGCAACGCAATCGCATCGGGGGCCGCTCGCTCCGCAGCCGACATCGGCACACAGCTCAAGGCCGGCACAAATTGTGGATCCTGCATACCAGAATTGAAGCAACTAGCGCGGCAAACTGAACGGCGTGATGTCGATCCCGTTGCGGTTGAGTTCGGCGCGTACGCTTCGCGCGATCTCCACCGCTCCCGGCGTGTCTCCGTGAATGCATACAGTGTCGATCTTCACTTTGATAACTTTGCCTGACGCGGCGATGATCGCACCATCTTGCACCATTCGCACCACGCGCTGCGCGATCATGCTTTTATCGTGCAACACCGCACCCGGTTTGCTGCGAGCAACAAGTTGCGCGTCATCTTCATAGGCACGGTCGGCGAACACTTCATGGATGAGATTTAGCCCTGCGGCTTCGCCCGCGCGAACCAACGCCGAATTGGGCAGCACAACAAAATATAGCTCACGATCGACAGCCTTGATCGCCGCCGCGATTGCGCGCGCCGTCATATCGTCGACGCATCCGACATTCGACAACGCGCCATGTGCCTTGACGTGCGTGACCTTGTGACCGGCGAGTGCCGCGACTGCCTGCAATGCGCCGATCTGATAGGCGACCATTGTCTCAATTTCGGAAGATTTCAGTCCGGGTATTGGACGACGCCCAAACCCATGAAGGTCGCGGTAGCCGGGATGAGCGCCGATGCTGACACCGCGCTGCTTGGCCAGCTTTGCGGTCTTGAGCATGATATCGGAATCACCGGCATGAAATCCGCAGGCAATATTGACACTGCTGGCTATATCCAACATCGCATCGTCATTGCCCATATCCCACGCGCCAAAACCTTCGCCGAGATCGCTGTTGAGATCGATTTTCATAAACTGCCGTGTCCGCCGAATTAGTCGCTGCGTGGATCTTGCCACGTCATGGCATCAATTGCATTCACCGCTGCACCCGCCACATTAGCGCTCTGAAGTCCGTCGAGGTTGAGGTTCGAGCTTCCGGCGGCGCGTATGCTGCCGCGTAGCGACAACAAAGCTGCCGATAGTTTTTTTGCTTCATCCTGTGCAGATGCCACCGAAATCGCAGCAAAGCGGAATTTCGATCCCGCGGGCATTTGCGCGAAGCGACCCAGATCGGCACTGATCACAGTTGCGATCTTGGGATAGCCGCCTGTCGTGCCGCGATCCATCATTAAAACAATGGGCTGGCCAGATCCTGGCACCTGAATGCTGCCATTCACCGTGCCGTCGGACACAATGTTATGCCCCTTCGTGTGACTGATCTTCGGTCCTTCTAAGCGGTAACCCATGCGATCGCTTGTTGCGGAAATCACCCAGTCGCTCGCGAGAAATAGATCTCGCGCTTCATCAAATTCATCCTCCTGCGGCCCCATCACGACGCGGATCGGCCCCTTTGCCGGTTCGGGAATATCGAGTTGGCGTTCATTCGGGGACAGCAAAGCATTTCCGACCGATATTTCGTCGCCGACGCCAAGCGGGCGCGGGTAAGGGCTGCCAATGCCGGAACGTGCATTGACCGAAAGACTTCCGAAGATTGGTTCGCCGCCGATGCCGCCTTCGAACGCGAGGTAGTTGAACACGCCGTTGCGCGCAGGTCCAAGCTTCAGTGTTTCGCCTTCGGCAATCAGCACGGTCTGATTGAGCAGCAATGGATTTCCCGCCACGTCTGCATGCCGCGCTGCCCCTGCGAGCGCTACGCGGGTCGCGCCGTCTCGCGCCATCAACGTCATGCCAAGTGGGCCGACCTCGATGGCTGCGTTGTCATCCGAATTGCCAACAAGGCAGTTGGCGACGGCCAACGAGACGCGATCCATCGCGCCACTCGGCGGCAAGCCGTAGCGCTGCGTGCCAAATCGTCCACCATCCTGGATCGATGTCGCAGGTCCAACATTGAGCAAAACGGGCTTGCTCATGAAGCGATCAATTCTGCGACGGGCTCACCGCGCTCAGCGGCGCGGTCTAGCGCCTCAAATTCACTTGCAACGATTGCGTGGAAGTTGATCTGATCGCCCGGTTCCAGCAAAAACACAGGTTCGCGTTTCGGATGAAATGTCCGAACTGGCGTGCGCCCAAGAAGATGCCATCCGCTGGGCGCGGCGAGACACTGGACACACGCCTGCGCGCCACCAATCGAAATTGTACCGGCCGGTGTTTCGGTTCGCGGACTTTCACGGCGCGGCGTCGCGATGGAAGGATCAAGCCCGCTAAGATAGGCAAACCCCGGCGTGAACCCGATCATCGCTACCAGATAATCATTCTTCGTATGTCGCGCGATCACTTCGTCGGTCGTGATCTGGTGCGCTCGCGCTACGTCGTCGAGATCAATCCCAAAGCTGCCGCCATATACGACGGGAATTCGCCAGCGCCGGACTGCGTTCGCGGCTTCGACCGGCATCCGCGCCAGATCGAGTAGCTTGTTCGACATCGCGTCAAATCCGATGACCAGCGGGTCATAGTGCACCAGCAATGACCGATAGGTAGGAACGGTCTCCACGATGCCGGCAATCTTCTCGCGAGCGACCGCCCGATCGAGCGAAAGCACGCGGCGATTGATATCGGTGTCGATGGTGCTGCCGAACTCCACCGACAATGCGGTATCGCCGGACGGCAGAATACGAGGCGGAACAGGCGTCATTTTGTGCAGCAGCAACTCGCGATTTGACGTCCAATGTCGGACACTCGCGGCAGATTAGCAACGCCGAAGGCAGCACCGCCAGCCTACCACATTGGCCGCTTGACGGCATGCAATGGTTTGGCAAGAAGAGACATCCCGTCACGGAGTTTCCGCATGCCACTTTCGCCACAACAGATTCAGACGCTCAAGCACGTTTCCACCGCAACCATCACGACCGTGTTGTTGAAAAAGGGACTGCGGAACGTCTGGTTGCGCGGGTCGCATCCGCTGCGACCGGGGCAGGAACGGCTGGTCGGGCCGGCGTTCACACTGCGGTTCGTTCCAGCGCGAGAAGATCTTGCCACGCCTGAATCCTGGTCAAAGCCGATCTCGACGCGAACCGCCATTGAGGCCATGCCGGAGGGCTGCATCACTGTCGTCGATGCTATGGGCGTGACAGACGCCGGAATTTTCGGCGATATTCTTTGCGCCCGAATGGCAAAGCGCGGCGTCACCGCGCTTGTGACTGACGGCGTGGTGCGCGATCTCGAAGGCTGTCTCGGAACGGGTCTTCCCATCTGGTGCAACGGCGCCGCCGCGCCGCCGTCGGTCGCAGGGCTGACGTTCGTCAATTGGGGCGAACCCATCGGCTGCGGCGGTGTAGCTGTGTTTCCCGACGACGTGATCGTTGCCGATCAGGACGGCGCGGTTTTGATTCCGCAGGCCTTTGTCGAACACATTGTTGCTGAGGGACCAGAGCAGGAGGCCATGGAAGGTTGGATCGTCAATGAAGTGAACAACGGCGCAGAATTGCCCGGACTTTATCCAATGAATGCGGAAACGAAGGCGCGTTACGCCGCCTCAAAAGGCAAAAAATAGTCGATCGAAACATCTGCAACTAGCGTGTGTGCCGCCAACCAACGACCGATGCTTCCACGACGCTGCCGGATTCGCAGTTTCGCCACGCACCGTTTTCCCAGCGGCATGCAAAAGGCAATTGATAGGTTCCGCTCTTGTCTTCGCAAAGAACTTGCACCGGCTCGTTCGGCGGCGGATCACCGAAGCCGTTGAACTCCGCCAGTCGCTGCGCGCGTGTTGCCATTTGAAAAACCTTCTAAAAACCGAACGCCTTAATCACTGCTCCGTTCCACACTGGACCGGGCATGCGGCAATTCGTTGGCATTCGAATCGATATTTTCCGCTGCAGTTCCGCGATTTTTCGCCGTTGTGGCGCGCGTTTTTTGGAATTTCGGCGGAATAGCACCGACTTTATCAGACCGATCCAAGCATTGATTTACGGATGAGGCGCGAAGATTTGCCGAGAAGACTAAGGAGCAAATCGTGCTGCAAGTCATTTTCGTGTTTCTTTGCGGAGGCGGGGTCTTCCTGCTTGCAGGCGCTACGAGAAACCACGGCTGGGGTGTCGCAGATGAACTATGCCGCCAAGGTGCGATATTTTGCGACAATCCGAGCGTGATTGTGACAACCGGCGCGGTGCTGGTGATCGTCTCTGCCATCCATTTGATGGTGCGGGGTTGAAGACTACATCGCTCGCGTTTGCCAGAACTCATCGGGCGAGCCTGCTGCAAACAGAACATCAATGGTTGATGTCGTCAGGCC
>JAPLPA010000559.1:0-753 GCA_026400415.1 Afipia sp.
ACGCCGGCTTCGCCGCTCGCCAGGACAAAAAAATCCACGCCGCCGGCGGAAAGCGAGTCTTTTATCAATATCAGGGCGTCGGCGGCATTCTTGCCGGCGTCTTCGCTCTCCTCGAGCCGCCGCACGATTCCGACCGACAGGCCGGTGCGGCTGGCGAGGTCGCGCACCGACCAGTTCAATATGCCGCGCGCGGCACGTATCTGCGCGGCGGTCAGAAGTCGGTTGCCGGCATTGGCCGTTACGGATTTTTCATGCATCGCCAGCGATATTCCGATCCACTCCCGCACCGAGCCATCGTCCGCCACAATCGGCGTGGCGTAGGCCCGCCGCCATTGGTAGTCGCCATTCGTGCCGCGGACGCGATGTTCGCTGGCAAAAATTGTCTTATTGATCTCAGCGATCTCCCAGTTTCGCAAAACCTTGCCGAGATCGTCCGGGTGGACGACATTGTGCCAGTTATTGCCTTGAAAGTTCTCGGGCACGTAGCCTTTTTGGTCCCGCAGAAGAAAATCGGTGTAAAAACCGTCGGATCTGGTGATCCAGATTGCGCCGCCAATCGCTGCCATCAAATTATGGACCCGATCGGAATTGATTTGGGAGGCCGCTATGGATTCGACATGTCGCGTCATGTCCATCAGCACACCGACGACGCGCTCCGGTTTGCCGTCGCGACCTATCAAGGCTTCGCCGTGAATGATCATCGCACGAACGCGACCATTGGGATGAACGACGCGGAATTGGCGGTCGATCGGC
>JAPLPA010000559.1:797-2145 GCA_026400415.1 Afipia sp.
TATGCTGGATGTCAGCGACAACCGGAATGTCGTCCGGATGCGCGACTTTTTCAAAGGTCGTAAAGCAAAGCGGCTCGCCAGCGTCCCCCATCGCCGAGGTGACGGGCGCGAGGCCAAGCAGGCGATAAGTGTTGGGCGAACAGTTCATCTTGCCGGTGGCAAAATCGACTTGCCAAAGACCATAACCGGCGATTTCCTCGGCGAACCGCAACGTATCGCGCGCGGCATTCTCGCCCGGAAACAAAAGTAGCATCTTTTAACGTTCTCCCAGCATTGAACCATGGAGGGTTGCAAATAGGTGAGGTTCACGCAAAAAAATTTTGTTCTTGAACATTAAATTTGACAAAAAAGGCACACCGATACCGACAAACGGTCGCAGCGCTACAAAATTTGCAGCGCAATGCGCAGCGAATGGTAAAATGGTAAGCGTCCTTACTGATCCGCTGTGGTGTGCGCTGCGACCGAAACGAATCTCCGATGTGAGCAAAAGTGACTAGACGAATCGCAAGCTCACACTAGCAAGCGGAATTCCGGCGACGGAGGTATGCCAGATTTCTCCGCTCTTCACGGGAAACGCCTTGGTCAAAGTACCGGTCGAGACGATCTCGCCCGCGGCCAAAGGCGGATTGTGCCGGTCGTGGGCGAGCATATCGACGAGGTGACGCAGCGCGTGAAGCGGGCTGTCGAGCACGGCGGCGCCGCCGCCGCTGTCGATGAGACGATCATTGCAATAAAGCTGCGCGGTGAAGCTCGCCAATTCGCGCCGCCAGGCGTCGGCGCGCGGCGCGAAGGCGTGACGTTCGCCGATCAAGAGCGCGCCGTGCAACGCATTGACGGCGATGGTGTCGGCCGGTTTGAATTTCCAGTCCGGGAACGGCGATTGCACGACTTCGTAGCCGAGCGCCAGCCAGTCGATGCCGGCGACGAGCGCGTCCTCGTCCATCGCCGTTGATGGCGACGCCTTCAGGCCGAACATGATTTCCGGCTCGATGCGCGGCTCGCAAAATTCGCGCGCGGGCAACGTGGATATTTTTCGATCCGTCATTCCGGGACGGCCTGCAAGGCCGGACCCGGAATCCAGTTGCGCTTGCAGCGCCCCGGAATGACGATGTGAGTGTCGTCGCAAGGTCATGCGTCGTCGCGCTGGTGACGTAGCCCCAGATCGGCGCATCGACGCCGTATTGCGCCCAGATCGAGCGGTTGGTGAAGCCTATCTTGCGGCCGAGGATTTTCTCGCCGCGCGCCTCAAAAGCGGCGCGCAGCATCGGCAGCACGCGCTTGGATTGATCCAGCGTCAAGCCGCCGGGGCGGGACGAGAACGGCGTCAGCGACTTGCGCGCCGCATAGG
>JAPLPA010000101.1:0-2956 GCA_026400415.1 Afipia sp.
TAGGCACTTTTCGCTACGCCGATTGCAAAAGTGGGCCAATTGTTGAAAAAAAAGGTGTTGAAGTGATCGTTTTGAATCAGCACGAAAGTATCAGCGTTCGCCTGATCCAGATGACTTTTAATAGGCGCAAAGAACCGCGCAGCTTCGTGCGACGCCCCCGTTTGAGCCACGTCGGCGACGAAACTTGGCGTATGTGGCACGGCGTAAGCCGCTACGATCTTTGCCACGAACCGACCCCCAGGCTATTATTCGCTCTTTATAAGCGTCCGGCCGCTCAAAGTTCATTGGCCTACAATTTCAGACGTCTGAAATAGTGTTCCTGACTTCTTTATAGGGTCCCGTAATGGCGTCAGACCTGACTTCCAGTGTGCAACGCCAAATCCGGCGGGGGAACTATCAGGTTTTTCCAGACCTTCGTTTGCTGCTCCGGAACGGCGAGAAGGTCGACCTTTCCGGTAAGCCCTTCGAAATCGCGCTCATGTTGATCGAAGCAAATAACGCCGCCGTCGCGAAAGATGATCTATTACGGAGTATCTGGCCCAATCAAATCGTCGAAGAAAACAATCTACAGGCTCACATCTCCATAATTCGACGCGCACTCGGACCAGACCGCGGCCTTCTAAAGACGGAATTTGGCAACGGATATCGACTTGAACTGCCTGGTGAGAATGCTGGCGATTCGCCTACCCCGCACGCGTCGTCACAGTTCCAAGTACCACTAACGACAACTCCGCTTTTCGGCCGACTGGAAGAACTTGCTGTTATGGATCGAATGATCGCAGCTGGAAACCTCGTCACGATTACGGGCATCGGCGGAATTGGCAAAACACGACTCGCAACAGAGCTGGCACATCGAAGTAGAAGAAATTTCGGCGACAGCATATTTTTTGTTGAGCTCTCATCACTGACTTCAGCTGCACTCGTCTTGCCGACGATTGCGGCGAGAGTAAATGCTGATCTTACGGCCACGGGCTCTTCCGAGAGGTCGACTGGTCCAGTCGAACAATCAGCCCGAACACTTCTTATTTTAGATGGATGCGAACATCTTCTAAACAGCGTCGTGGAAGCGGTTCAACTTTTGCTCCGATGCGCGCCAGCCCTAACTATCGTTACAACAAGCCAAGAGCCGCTCCACATTGACGGCGAACAGGTGCTGCGGCTTCAGCCACTTGATATCCCGACTGATGATGTCACTTCACTTGAGCGAGCATCAGAATTCGCATCAGCGCAGCTGCTCATTTCTCGCATCAGGTCGATCGATCACGATTTTCCAGTGGACGATACAAGTACGCAGGAAATTTGCCGGATCTGCAGACAGCTTGACGGAATTCCGTTGGCGCTTGAACTCGCTGGTTCGCGCGTGCCATTGATCGGCTTACACGAAGTGGTGAAAGGTCTTTCTGATCGATTCAGGCTGCTCACGGCCGGCCGAAGAACTGCAATGCCGCGCCATCAAACGCTGCGCGCAACGCTTGAATGGAGTTACGAGCTACTAAGTACTTCGGAGCAGCGCCTGCTAAACCGATTGGGTATATTTGCAGGCCCCTTCACTCTTGCTTCAGCCGCGACCGTGTCAAACACAATTAATGACCCAGGGCCATCCGCTGTAGACATGATTTCGAGCTTGGTGGCCAAATCACTGGTCTGTCGCGATACCAATTCAAGGCAACGGTTTTATTTATTTGAATCGATGCGCGCATTCACCTTGGAGAAGCTTGTTGCCACGGGTGAGCTGCCGCATATCGCGCATCGTCATTCGCAGTTTTTCAGCGATCGATTGAGTTCCGCCAGTGCGGATTGGCAAGATATGCCTTTGGATAAATGGCTTGCCGAGTACAAGGACGATCTCAGCGACGTGCGTGCGGCGCTGGACGCTTCAATTACAGAAGTTGAAGATGCCGCGATCTCAGCTGAACAAATTTGCGACTCGCTTCCCTTCTGGATGCAGCTTTCGCTGCTCGATGAATGCCGTGTTCGCGTTAGCAATATTCTTGAGAAGCTGAGTTCTACCGGGAAAATTGATGCATCTCTCGAAATGCGTTTGCAGCGCGCATTAGGTGCTGCATTGGCGTGGGCACAAGGTCCAACACCACAAGTAGCGGCTAGTTGGAAAAGAACACTTATCCTTTCGCAGCGAAACAATGATGCGGAGCATCAGATGCAGGGCCACTACGGCCTGTGGCTCTACAATCTTCGAAGTGGAAGCTACCAAACCGCGGCTCAACATGCAGACAAACTTGCGTCAATGGGACGCGCTTCAAGCGACATGGTCGCAAAATGGACGGGCGAGCGCGCAAAAGGCGTGACCCTTCATTTTCTCGGTGACAACATAGGAGCGAAGCAGCTTATCGAGAGCGTTCTCACTGGCCACGATTATAGCCGGAGTCGATCTTTTCCGCTTCGGTTCGGAGTAGATCAGCGTATCGCTGGTTTTGCTTTTTTGGCACGTACTCTCTGGCTCCTTGGCGATGCTCATGGCGCTGAGGATGCCGCCGAGGCCGCGATCGCCGAGGCAGCCGAGCTCGACCACGTATCTTCGTTGTGCTGCGCTCTTCTCGAAGGTGGATGCGCACTTTGGGCAATTTCTGGACAGTGGAAAAAACTAGCTGAAGCCAGCGAGACCGCTGTAAAAATCGCTGACAGGTATAATCTGGGCTTCTGGCGCAGCTACGCTGAAGGGTTCATCGCACTTTCACGATCGAATACCAGCCCGGACAATTCGAGTCTTAGGTCGCTACAAGCCGCGGCTGGGAGTTTGAGCAGAATAGGCGTACATCCAGGCTACTCCCTCTTCACTATTGGCATTGCACGCCTTCAGGCAAACTTAGGAGATCACCAAGGTGCCGAGAAAACAACTGATGGGCTCATCAAGTCGATTGGCTCAGAGCAGCATTGGGCTATGCCAGAAATACTTCGGTTAAAGGTTAGCTTTGCGAAGCACTAGAGCAAGTACTGA
>JAPLPA010000101.1:3001-3630 GCA_026400415.1 Afipia sp.
AAAGCTTGTCAGTGGCACTTTTCATGACGTGGCAGTTCGCAAAATGGGCCGTGAACGTGGAAGGTTATGGTCAGTTTCGCTGCGGTGCTGACTTTGGTCCGCTACCGGGACACAGCAGACTCTAGCACGCCGTCAGCCCAGCGGATTGATTGGTTCACGGCCTAGTCTCTTACATTGTTGCTGCGCTGATAATACATGTTAACGACGCCCGCTAGTCGTTTCACTGCAGTTTCGATCTCTTCAGCGTTCATGCACGGATATCCAAGAAAAAGTGCACGGTCTCTATCGGTATATTTTCCGTAGTCGAAAGCGGGGCCGTCATCTACGGTGTAGACGCCAACGTCTCGGTGCAAACATTCATTTTGAACAATGCGGGCGATTTGACCTTGTTTCTGTAGTAACCACATGACATGCATTCCACCTTCTTCGCCGCTGAGTTCGATCTCGCCGAAGTGGTGACGAAGACTGGAAACAAGAGTGTCTCGTCGCTGTAGATAAGTCTTGCGAACACGGCGAAGATGCTGTTCGAAGCTGCCCGAAGAAATGAATTCGGCTAGGACCGCTTGCTCGAGCCACGGATTACCCAGATTAATTAACGCTTTGGTTTCTCGTGCAGGCCCGATCAATTC
>JAPLPA010000582.1 GCA_026400415.1 Afipia sp.
CCCAGATCGACCGGGCGCTCGACCAGCCGCAAATGCTGGTCCTCGGGACCATCCACATAGGCGATCCGAACGCCGGACTGGTTGAGTTCGATGCCGCGCTCTTCGAGTTTCGGCAGCGAGGCATCCCACAGAGACCGCGATGCGCGCACTTCCGGCTTGACGCCGTCCACGCGTTCCATCCGCCAGTACCAGCCTGACAATGGCAGTTCGAACAGCGGCTCGCCGAGCGACTGCACCGAGCGGTCTTTATCCTTGTCCTTGTCGTTGGGATCGTCGGGCGCGTCGGCCTCTGCGATCAGCGTTCGCAGATAGAAATTGAGACGACGGTCGAAACTGCGCTCGGCGGAGCGCTGATACACCGCCGACAGCACGATACCGGTCAGGAGAAGGATCAGCACCACCCAGGCCGTCGCGGAGACAAAGAGCCGGGTGGCTAAGGAATTAACGCGCATCAGCAGCAGGCGGCGGCGTCAGCAGATAGCCGAGGCCGCGCACGGTCTGGATAATATCGACATCGAGCTTCTTGCGGATGCGGCCGACGAACACTTCAATCGTGTTGGAGTCGCGATCGAAATCCTGATCGTACAGATGCTCGACCAGTTCGGTGCGAGACACGACGCGACCAGAATGATGCATCAGATACGCCAGCAGACGATATTCGTGCGACGTCATCTTGATATGCGCGCCGTTGACACTCACGCGATTGGTGCGCGTGTCGAGCATCACCGGCCCGCATGTCAGTTCGCTCTGCGCGTGACCAGCCGTGCGGCGCAGCAGCGCGCGAATCCGCGCCAGCACTTCTTCGAGGTGGAAGGGTTTGGCGACATAATCATCGGCACCGGCATCAAAGCCCTGCACCTTGTCGCTCCAGCGATCCCGCGCGGTAAGGATTAAAACCGGCATCACCCGCTTGTTGCGCCGCCACGCCTCCAGCACCGAAATGCCATCCATTTTCGGCAGGCCGATGTCGAGGACCACCGCGTCGTAAGGCTCGCTATCGCCGAGGAAGTGTCCCTCCTCGCCGTCGAAAGCCTTATCGA
This sequence comes from Afipia sp., assembly GCA_026400415.1. Lineage (GTDB taxonomy): Bacteria > Pseudomonadota > Alphaproteobacteria > Rhizobiales > Xanthobacteraceae > Afipia. Next base: position 1,041 of record JAPLPA010000582.1, read on the forward strand.
CCACGTAACCCGCATCCGTCAAAGCCGTGGTGAGCTGACGGTTCAGGTCGGGATCGTCTTCAACCACGAGCAGGCGCAAATCACTCTCCGCGAACGGTTCGTTTCGGGAGGCTAACATGAACGGCGCGGGCGTGAATGATGAATGAACGACGCGGGTGCGCCAGATTACTTTTTCTTCACAACCTTGTTGATGAGGCTTCCCAACACGCTTGGCGTGTCCTGCCCCGTCATAAGCGACATTTTTTCCCGCGTCCGGCCTGAGACATAGACGCCCAAAACGCCGAACCGGAAACCCCAATAGCTGACCAAAAGCCCGGTCGCGCCGATCATGGTGTTGATCGCCGTGAGATCCTTGCTCCCGAAGCCATGCAAAAGAATGATCCAAAGTCCGGCGCATTCGGCCGTGAGTTCGCCGACCAGCGCGATATTAGTCGTCGGCTCATCCGCAAAGGGAGCAAGCCCCAGCGCCTGCGCCCTCACCCATTCGGCGCCGGCGCGCGTTTTGCCGCACCTCGTCCACCGATCAAAAGCCATGTCAGCCAAGGCGCACCATTCGGCGCACGCGGCGGCGGCACTTGATGGTCGTGCGCGAACAGTTTCCAGTTCGCGTTGATGTCTCCGAGTTCACGCTCATTCAGCTGCGTCAGGATGTAGGCTCTTTGCTTCGCCGACAAGGATCTCCAGGCGTCGCGCGAGTTCGGATCGAAGCTCGTCGAGATCTCGGGGGATGGCGTCATCGGCGGCTCTCGTCTTCTCCTCGTTGGCGTCGCGTTCCTGTTCGCGCAGCCGCATCACTTCTTTCAGAGTCCGTGCCAGCGCGGCCAGCACCCGCGCGCGGCTCTCCGCTTCAGTTCGCAGCACGGGGGGTACGTGCGAGACGCCAATGATGGTCTCGATCTTCGACAATTCGCGCTCGATGGCGTTCGACACGCGCTCGACCAGCGAGGATTCGGGATCGGCAGGATTCGGATCGCCGAGCCGTTCCACTGCCGAGCGCTTGTGACTCCCGCGCGCGGAGACCAGTGAATTCGCAGTGGCGCGCGCAACGGCATCAATGGCCGCGGTGTCGTTATCGCTGACAATCAGATTTTGCGCAGATTCAAGTGTAACTTTAACTCGCGGCTTTTTTGTCGTCTTTTGTGCACACACGACCTTTCGCTTCACCGGCTTCTTTGCCGATGTGGACGAAGGGGTTTTCATGAATCAGAAATTCCTGTGCGAGAACTCTTGCGTGCAGTCTTGCGCGAATTCTCAAATGCTGCGAACGCACATCACGTCCGGAAGAACATGAACCAGACAATCGCAAGCACAAAGCCGGCGGCGATGGTGCTGACGATCAGCAACGCGAGCACCGACGGTCCCGGCTCACCGCCTCGCGCTTCCTGCGCGGTCTCGACGATACGGCGTTCGGATTTGACAGGCGCTGTCTTCGCTTTGGTTCTCGGTGCGCCCTGTTTGACGCCTAGTGTTTTCGTCGCCATCACGTCCTCATTTCATCGCATGCGCGCGAATATCGCGCGTGTCATGGTGAGGAAACGCAGCGAGCCGAATGAAGTTCCGTGTGCGGCTGTCTGAGGATCGATGATTGATGCTGCCACCGCAGCCGCGCGCCTCTTCAAGCACAACTCTGGAGCATGCGTGAAACCTACTGCGGCAGCGTCACGCTGTCAAGGATTACTTTCCTAGAATTATATTCCTAGAAAATCAAAGGCTTACTTGCAAACGCCGGACGCCTTGCGTTCCTTCAAGGTCTTTTCGCAATATGCAGAGCAGAGTTTTCCTGAATTTTCGATGCAGCGTTTCATGCAAACCTCGTAGGTGCAACTTGCGCCGCCTTTGCCCAAATCACCCGCCGCTAAAGCGAAATTGCATCCGGACAGGATCAAGGCCGCAGCAAAGCCTAAACTCAGCATTCTCATGGAAACCTCCACGCAAGATATGTTGTCCACATTTTCGCCATTCGATTCCAAGTCCGTCACCGTTTCGCCATTGCGCCGCTAACGCACGCCCTCGCGCTTGAAAAACGCCGGATCGTTGAGCGCTTTCGTGAGGCTTTCGACCATGTCGGCAGCGCCGTGATCCTCGCTGCCATCAAGCAGCTCCCACATCTTGCGCAGGTTGGCGCGCATCGGCGCCTTCAGCGACGGATCGCGTTCGATCAGCGTGCGCGCGATGCAGAACGCAATCGCCTCAGTCCCAAGTTTGGTTTGTTCGACGGTTGGCTTGGACATGACTTGCTCCATTCGCCGCGTGAGATGCAGCGCGTGAGTTTGAAGGAAGGGTTCGGCAAGACCCGGATAGAGTGCGAACCGCGATGGCCTCGAAATAGATGGCCCTGAAATAGATGACCTTGGGATAGCCGATTGTGCGATGCGCGCGCTACAGCAAATCGACGGGCGCGAACAGATTCCCGCGTGTCATTCTGCGGGCTCAGCCGCCGGAATTTTCGCTGGCCCCGCGAGTGGGCGTTCTTCCATGATGCCAAAGAGCACCGCCGCCGATGCGAGCATCAGTCCTGCTGTGGCGAATACATAACGAAATGCGCTCACCATATCGACTGCAGAGATCGCATGCTTCGCGCCCGCATGCTGTTCGACACCAATGGAAATGTTGCGGCCCAGTACCGCAAGAAGGATCGCGGTGAACACGGCCACCGAGAACGATGCCATCAATGCGCGAAAGAAATTCATCGCACCGGTCGCGGTGCCGACCTGCGGACGCGCGACCGCATTTTGTATCGACACGACGCTCAGAGGAAACACGGTACCGAGACCGATGGCGAACAGCGCATCGCCAGACACCGACGCCGCATGGGCTCGAGCCAGACGCGTGAATGGTGAGGGTGCCCAGGGTCGACGAGGATCTCGACTCGTTGGCTGCGGGCCGCGAGGGCGCTTGCCATGGGGGGATGTGGACTCCGGGGTCACTATGCCCATGCTAGGAGGCGGGTGAGACGCAACCGCCCGTTTCCCACGTTGTTCAGCGCTTGGGAACGTCGAACTTGTAGCCAAGACCACGGATCGTGACGATGCAGACAGGATTCGTTGGATCGATTTCTACCTTGGACCGCAAACGTTTGATGTGGACATCGAGTGTCTTTGTATCGCCCACATAGTCGCTCCCCCATACTCGGTCAATGAGCGTGTCGCGGGTAAGGACACGTCCCGCGTTGGTGAGAAGGATCGAAAGAAGTTCGAATTCCTTCAGCGGAAGCTGAACAAGTTCACCGCGAACGGTGACCTCGTGGCTTTCATGGTCGATGACAACATCGCCTACCCGGATCGTTTCAGCAAGATCAACGACCGATTGTGATTCGGGGATATCGAAGGGACGGCGGCGGAGTACCGCTCGCATTCGAGCAACAAGCTCGCGCATTCGATACGGCTTGGTGACGTAATCGTCGGCCCCAACTTCGAGTCCTACCACGGTGTCAATCTCAGAGCCCTTCGCCGTCACCATGATGATGGGCACGTTCGATCGAGATCGCAGTTCACGACAAACGTCGATACCCGAAACCTTCGGGAGCATCACGTCGAGAAGGACAAGATCGGGATCGAGCGCATCGAAAATGTCGAGCGCCTCGGCCCCATCTCGAGCAACTGTGACTTTGAAACCTTCTCGAGACAATCCGATTTCAAGAGCGTCGATAAAGGAATCCTCATCCTCAACAACGAGAATTGAAGTGGTGTCAGTCATTACTTCATGCCCTTTCATTCAAGCTGGAATTCGTTTGAGCGGTCAACCTCGACTCAACCTCGATATGTGCCTCGTGGTTGGCAATCGCGTGACGAACGATCGCAAGACCAAGCCCGGTTCCGCCCGTCTTGCGACTTCTGGCCTGATCGACTCGGTAGAACCGCTCGAAAATTCGATCGATATCTCGAGTGGGAATACCGATTCCATGGTCAGCGACCCGCACGAGTACTTCAGCATCAGCGCGCTCAACGGTCACTTCGACTTTGGTTCCGGAATCCGAGTACTTAATGGCGTTGTCGATGAGGTTTCCGATTGCCGAAAGAAGTTGTCGGCGCTCACCCACAATCACCGCTGCTGTTGTCGAGACATGCAGTTCGACCTCGACGCCTGACTGCGATGCCGCAGCTCGAAGTCGTTCGACGGCGTCGGCGGCAACCTCATTCATGGCGACGGGCCCGCGACCAGCCCCGTCGATGGACCC
>JAPLPA010000472.1 GCA_026400415.1 Afipia sp.
CGCCGGCTGAACTCGTCTGGCTGCTCGCGTCGGTTGCGAAGGGTGATGAGGCTGCTTTTGAGCGCCTTTATGAAGCCACGCGGGCGAAACTCTTCGGTGTTGTGCTCCGTATATTGAGGCGTCAGGACCTCGCCGAGGAGGTCATCCAGGAGGCCTACGTCAAGATCTGGAACAATGCCGGACAGTTCAATCCCGGCATGGCGTCTCCGATCACCTGGATGGTTTCGATCGCAAGGAACCGGGCGATCGATGTCGTGCGCAAACGGAGCGAGACGTCGATCGAAGAAGAGCCGGCGGCAATGGAAGTGGCCTCCGACACGCCAGACCCGTTGGCGCGGCGCGAGATGACGGAAGAGCTGAAGCGTATTCTTGAGTGCGTCGGCCAGTTGGATCCGGAGCGGCAGAAGCTTGTGCTGCTGGCTTATTACAACGGCTGGAGCCGCGAACAGCTCGCGGAAAAATTCAATACACCGTTGAACACGGTGAAGACATGGCTACGACGAAGCATGCTCGAAATTCGTGAATGCCTCGGTCTGGAAAAGGGTTGATGAGCTACAGCGAAGACCATATCGCGCTCGCGGCTGAATACGCACTCGGCACTCTGGATGCCGATGAGCGTGCTTTGGTCGAGACCATGATGATCGTGGATCACGGTTTCATGGACGTGGTCGACGCGTGGGAGCACAAGCTTGCGCCGCTGCACCAGATGGTCGGTGCGGTCGAGCCGCCTGCGCATGTCTGGGTCAACATCAAGACCGCTGCCGGACTGACCGGTAGGCAAATGCCGATGACGGAACCGATGCCGGCATTTGTAGAACCGACGGACGAAGAACGTCATGTTCGCGACGAGCCGCCAAAATTCGAACCGGTCTTCGAGACATTGCGCGACGAACGCGAACAGCCCGAGCCGGAGATCGTGGTTGCGCCGGTTGCGACCGCGGAAATTGTCGAGCCATCCGCTCCGCAGATTGCTCCGCAACCGTCGATCCGTTCGCCGCCCTCTGTCCCGGAAAGTTCCAACGTCGTCGAACTGTCGAGCCGCCGTCGCGGAGGTGCTGCGTTCGGCTTGCTTATGACCGCGGTTGCGGCGTCGCTTGCGGCCGTCGTGTCGCTGCAGGCCTATCGGCCGGAATTGCTGCCCGAACAGTTGCGCATCAAGCCAAAGATTCAGACCGTCGAAGTTAAAAAGTTTGTGGCGCTCCTGCAGCAGGATGCTTCGCTGCCGGCTTTCATCCTGACGGTTGATACAACGACGAAGAATTTCACCGTGCGCAAGGTTGGCGCGACGTCGGAACCCGGCAAGAGCTTTGAGTTGTGGCTGATCTCCGACAAGCTGCAGGGCAAGCCGCGTTCGCTCGGTGTGATCGGCAACAGCGATTTTACGATTCGTCCCGCGCTTGCGGCCTATGACAACGACACGATCAACAAGGCGACCTACGCGGTTACGGTTGAACAGGAGGGCGGCTCGTCCACGGGCGCTCCGACGTCAGCGCCTGTATTCACCGGCAAGCTCGTCGAGAGCGTGCCCGCATTGCCGGCTGCGCCCAACCGCTAAAACTTGCGTCGTCATGCAGGCAACAAAAAACCCCCGTGGGGAACGGGGGTTTTTCGTTGCCTCAGACTTGGGGACTCTGAGCAATCACAAGGCGACTTCGGGGGGCGGGGAAGAGTGCCTTATGAATTCGGGAATTCTATTAGCGGATCACCTGCTGATTCGAGCTTGCCGAAACAATTGTCTTATTTGCTTTCATCACCGGACCTGATGCCTGCGCGTAGCTATCGTCAGTGGTGACACGCGCCGAAATGCCGGCAACAGCAACACCGATCGCAGCCACAAGTGCCACCACCACGATCTTGAGGTGGGTCATACGGTCAGCGCTGTAAAACGAATGGTTCATCGCACTCTCCCGTCTCTTGTGGCGCGGTCGAACATTGGTCTTGTTCATTCACTCGCCGGTTCAACGTCTCTTGCTCTAAGCAACGTAGACCTCGGGATTTTGTTTCCTAGGGGGTCTCACAAACGAGTGAATTATGTTGAGACATTGCGATGCACCGAAAATGCCAGCAAAATTCGTGAACGGAGTCAGACTGTTCCAGGACCGCTGCGATCACAGCGGCAGCGCTGCTGACCCAATGAAAACGCCAGAAAGCGCTTGTCTGTGGTCGTTTTGTCGCAGCGGCAGAGGCGTATTTGGCGCCGCCGATCAGACGCTGCCGACAGTTTTCAGCCGCGCGCGCGGATGGATTTCGGCCTGCGACAGCACAGTCGTCTGCGCGCGGAAACGCTCCACCAAGGATCGCACGAACGGCCGGATCGCCGCAGACGTGACCAGCACCGGGCCTTCGCCGTCGCGCGCGGCCTGCTCGAATTTGTCGCGCACCGCCGTCATGAACTCCGACAATTTGGAGGGCTGCATCGCAAGGCTGCGTTCTTCGCCTGTGCCGATGATGGATTCGGCAAAAGCCTGTTCCCATTTCGCACTGAGGGCGATCAGCGGCAGGTAGCCGTTGATCGATGTGTTCTGCGCGCAGATTTGTCGTGCGAGGCGCGCGCGGACATGTTCGACCAGCGTCGCCGGATTGCGCGAGAACGCCAGCGCGTCCGCAATGCCTTCGAGGATGGTGGAGAGATCGCGGATCGAAATGCGCTCGGCGAGCAGCAATTGCAGCACGCGCTGGATGCCCGACACCGTGATCTGGCTCGGCACGATGTCCTTGACCAGTTCGCCCTGTTCCTTCGGCAGGTCCTTGAGCAATTTCTGCACTTCGCCGTAGGACAATAGGTCCGACATATTCGTCTTGAGCAGTTCGGTCAGATGTGTCGAAAGCACGGTCGCGGAATCCACGACCGTGTAGCCCTTGAGCGAGGCTTCTTCCTTGAGCGAGGCTTCGACCCAGGTCGCAGGCAGTCCGAATGTCGGTTCGGTGGTGTGCGTGCCTGGCACGTTGACCTGATTGCCGGCTGGATCCATGACCATGAACTGGTTGGCCCAGATGCGCCCGGTGCCGGCGTCCACTTCCTTGATCTTGATGACGTAGGTGTTGGCCTCGAGCTGCACGTTGTCGAGGATGCGCACCGCGGGCATCACGAAGCCCATCTCGAT
>JAPLPA010000242.1 GCA_026400415.1 Afipia sp.
CACAGGTCGGCAGCGCGGCTTACTCGACGACCAAGCACGCAGCGGTCGGTTTTGCTGAAAATCTTGCGATCTCTCACAAGGCGCAGAATATCCGCGTCTCAATCCTGTGCCCGCAGGGCGTCGACACCAATATGCTGCGCGGTTTGCCAAACGGCCCCCAGTCGCGCGATGGAAATCTATCGCCGATGGACGTTGCCGAATCCGCATTGGACGGTATCGACCGCGAGACGTTTCTGATTCTGCCGCATCCGCAGGTGATCGACTACATGCGGCGCAAGACCGCCGATTACGACCGCTGGATCGGCGGGATGGCGAAGATTCAAGCCGCGATGCGCGAGACCTTCGGCAAGAACTAATTTTGCAGATTTACCAACTCGCCGTCGCCTTCATGGTCGGCGAACCGGCGTTATTGGCTGTCCACAATTCCGAAGCGCTGTCGTTGGCGTTGACGCTGAATTCCGCGCCGTCGAACAAAGGTTGTACGCCGCGATAGGAAAACTTAGCGGGTGCCTTGCCTCCATGTAGCCTTGCGGCAAATTCGACAAGGAGTGCCGCCTGCATCGGGCCGTGCACGATTAAGCCCGGATAGCCCTCGACCTTTGTCACGTAGTCGCGGTCGTAATGGATTCGGTGTCCGTTGAAAGTGAGAGCCGAATAGCGAAACAGCAACACCGGATCGGCCATGTGGGTTTCATGATGCTGCGCTTTCGGTGGCGGCGCATGCGCGACTTGGGATTTCCGTTCGCCGCCCGCTGCGACATCGCGATAGACCAGATCCTGCCGCTCGTTGATTGCAACACCGCGCGGCGTCATGATGGTGTGCTCCACCGAGACGAAACAGAGAATGCCCGTGCTACCGGTCTTCATCGTCACGTCGGAAATTCGCGACAAGCGCGTGACCTCGTCGCCGACATGCAGGGCATCGAGAAATTGCAGTTCGCCACCGGCCCACATCCGGCGTGTCAGCGGAACCGGTGGGAGAAACTCGCCGCGCGCCGGATGACCGTCGGGGCCGAGCGTATTCATCGCCGCGACCGGCTGGGCGAGGCACCAATGTGCCGTGAAGGGGGCTACGTCACCTGTCTTCGGCGAGCCTATGTCGAGAAACAATGTCGCGCGCAGCGCTTTCGTCAGTTGCTCGGTGACGATGTCGGAGGCTTCCTGCGTTTTACCGATCCATTTGCGCAAATGATCGATATCGAGTTTTTCGCTACCCATCGTTGTCATGGCTTCTTGCTCGCCTTCAATGCCGTTTCTATCGTGTGCGTGCCAACAGATGGAACGGCGCCATAGGTCCGCCTCTCCCCGATAATCACGGCAGCAGGTGCGGGATAGCTCAGAATGCCATTCGGCGAATTCACCTCAATGCGCCGCAGATGCGGATGATGCGACAGGCCATCCATTGTGTTGACTTCGGCAAACGCAATGTCAGCGGCGGCGAGACGCTTGAGCAGTTCATCTCGTGAGAGTTTCCCGAACGCAGCCGCGACCGTATCGTCGGTCAGCTTGCGGTTCTTCACCCGCGCCACCATGGTTCCGAAACGCTCATCGTTCGGCAGACCCGGCTGATCGATTACTTTCGCCGAAAAAATTTTCCACTCCCGCTCGCTCTGGATCGAGATCAGGATTTCATGATCGTCTTTCGATTTGAAAACGCCGTACGGCGCGACGGAGGGGTGCGCGAGGCCCATGCGCTTTGGCGGATTGCCGTTTTCGGAATTTAGAAGCGGCACCGTCAGCCAGTCGGCCATCACGTCGAACATCGAAATGCGGATATCGCAGCCTTTACCGGTTCGTCCGCGCGCGATCAGCGCTTCGAGAATCGCGGCGTGCGCAGCGGCACCGGTTGCGACGTCAACAATGGACACGCCGACGCGTGATGGCGCTTCGGGGCCGCCGGTGATCGAGCACAAACCGGATTCGGCCTGAATCAGGAGATCGTACGCCTTGCGTTGCGCATAAGGACCATCGTCACCGTAGCCGCTGATGGTGCAGGAAATCAGCTTCGGATAATCCTTCAGTAGGCGCTCGCGCGAAAATCCGAGCTTATCCATCGAACCGGGCTTGAGATTTTGCACCAGTACGTCGGCGCTGCCGATCAGCGTCTCGAGCGATTTTTTGCCTTCGTCCGTTGCAAGGTCGATCACAACGGATTTCTTGCCACGGTTCAGCCAGACGAAATAGCTGCTCTGGCCTTTTGCGGCTGCATCGTAAGCACGGGCGAAATCGCCTTCGGGGCGTTCGATCTTGATGACGTTGGCACCGGCGTCGGCCAGCCGCGACGTGCAGAAGGGCGCGGCGACAGCCTGCTCCACGGCTACGACAGTCAATCCTTCGAGCGGCAGCATAAACGCCTCAGTAGGAACGCGGCATACCGAGCACATGTTCGGCAAGATGCGACAGGATAAGATTGGTTGAAATGGGCGCCACGGAATATAGCCGTGTCTCGCGGAATTTACGCTCGATGTCGTATTCTTCCGCAAAACCAAATCCGCCATGCGTCTGGATGCATGCGTTAGCTGCTTCGAACGATGCGTCGGCCGCCAGCATCTTGGCCATGTTGGCTTCTGCGCCGCAATCCTGACCTGTTTCGTAGAGCCGCGTGGCTTCCTTCACCATCAGTTCGGCCGCGCGCATGTTTGCGTAGGCTTTCGCGATTGGAAACTGAATGCCCTGATTTTGACCGATGGGCCGGCCGAACACGGAGCGCTCTTTGGCGTAACTGCTCGCCTTGTCGATGAACCATTTAGCGTCGCCGATACATTCCCATGCGATGAGAATGCGTTCGGCATTCATGCCGGAGAGAATGTAGCGAAAGCCTTTGCCTTCTTCGCCAACCAGATTTTCCGCAGGCACCTTGAGATTGTCAAAAAACACTTCGGTCGTGGAATGATTCATCATGGTGCGGATGGGACGAATGGTCAGGCCGCCGCTTTTCTTTGCCTCGCGCATGTCGACGATGAAGACCGACAATCCATCGGTCCGCTTCGCGGCCTGTTCCTTCGGCGTCGTGCGCGCCAGAAGAATCATCAGGTCGGAGTATTCCGCGCGGCTGGTCCATATTTTCTGGCCGTTGACGACGTAGCCGCTATTGCCGTCTTTCTTCGCGAAGGTCTTCAGTGATGACGTGTCGGTGCCGCTTGTCGGTTCGGTGACGCCAAAGGCCTGCAGGCGAAGTTCGCCGCTGGCGATTTTTGGAAGCCACTTCGCCTTCTGGTCTTCGCTGCCGTGCCGAAGCAGAGTGCCCATCGTGTACATCTGAGCATGGCAGCCGCCGCCGTTGCATCCGGCGCGCTGGATTTCTTCCAGGATCGCGGCAGCTGCCGATAATTTCAAACCTGAACCGCCATATTGTTCGGGGATCAGCACTGAAAGATATCCGGCGTCGATCAGCGCTTTGACGAATTTTTTCGGATAGGCCATCTCGCGGTCGAGCTTGCGCCAGTATTCGCCGGGAAACTGCGCGCAGAGTTTTGCGACAGAGTCACGGATGTCGGCAAATTCGTCTGGTTCGTGCTGTTTCATGCGAATTGCTTTGGCAGATCGACGGCACGCATTGTAGCGGTGCCGAACGCGCATCTGCGTTCCGATTTTGCATCCTTGGTGAACACCTCGATCTTGGCGACACCGATGGTACCGCCGACCTGCAGCGCCTCAGCGTGCGCGATCAACGTCTCGCCGTCCGCAGGGCTCAAAAAATTGACCTTCAATTCAACCGTGACGCCGATACGCCCTTTCGGCAGCATGCTGGTGACGGCTATTCCGGCGGCTTGGTCGACGATGGCGGCAATCACGCCGCCATGGAAATGGCCGCCGAACTGCAGCAGTTCGTCTTTCTTTGCGAGCGAAAGTTCGGCCTTTCCCGGCTCCACGTGGATGACGCGAAATCCCGCTGCACGCGTATAGCCCTGACCGTCGGTGATTTTCGATGCGAGTTCGGGCGGGTTCAGCTCTGCCACGTCATTTATCCCGAACTACGCGTTGATACGAACCGGCAACTCTTCGTAGCCCTTCACGACTTCGGTTCGCCGACAACCTCGATATTATCGAAGCGCTTCAGGATTTCTTCCCAGATGATTTTGAGTTGCAAATCAGCCAGCCGCATTCCGACGCAGCGGTGGATACCAAATCCGAACGACATATGGGTGCGCGGACGCGCGCGGTCGATGATGAAATCGTTTGGACGCTCGATCATCTCTTCATCACGGTTTCCCGACACGTACCACATCACGACACGGTCGCCTTTTTTGATTGTCCTGCCGCCGAGTTCTGTGTCCTGAAGCGCCGTGCGGCGCATATGCGCGAGCGGCGTCTGCCAGCGAATGACTTCCGGTACGAAGCTGTCGATCAGGCCGTGATTGGCGCGCAGCTTGCCGTACTGATCTGGATTTTCATTGAGCGCGAGCACCGACCCCGTCATGGAGTTACGTGTGGTGTCGTTGCCGCCGACAATCAAGAGAATGAGATTGCCGAGCAGATTGTCGCGATCCATGTGCCGGGTGGCGTCGCTGTGGGCCATCATGGAAATCAGATCGTTGCCCGGCTTCTTGACGCGCTCGTTCCACAAAGTGATGAAATAATCGGCGCATTCGCCAAGCTCTTTAAGCCGGGACTCTTCGCTCTCATAGATGCCGCTTTTCGGCAGCGCGGTCGCAAGATCCGACCATCGCGTCAGCATGCGGCGATCTTCCCACGGAAAATCGAACAATGTGGCCAGCATCTGCGTTGTCAATTCGACCGAGACGCGCTCGACCCAATTGAAGGTCTCGTTACGCGGAAGGTTGTCGAGAATTTCCGCAGAACGCTCGCGGATAAGAAGCGCCATGCGATCGAGCGGCGCGGGAGTAAACATCGGCTGTACGGTCTTGCGCTGCGGGCCATGCTTGGGCTCGTCCATCGCGATGAAGCTCGGCCAGCTATAATCGTCGCCGACATCGCGCAGCGTGATACCGCCATATTTCACGTCAGACGAAAATATCGCGGGATTCGTGTCAACATGCATGATGTCGTTGTATTTCGTCACCGACCAGTAATCGCCGACCGGGCAGGTCGTGCAGAAATGCACCGGCTCTTCCTTGCGCAGCCGTTCGAAATACGGCCACAGCGTATCGTTAGCGAAAAGCTTAGGCGCACCGGGATGAAAGTCGGCAAGCGGCATCGCATAGGCCGTTTCGCGTGCGGCGCGCAGGCGCTCGTCCTTTGCCTTGCTCATGGTGCCGTGCATCGAAGTCTCCCGCCGCGTCGCTTAATTCGCAATTTCAGATTTTCTGGATGAATTACATCGCGTTGCTTCGACCAGAGCAAGGCGGGCTAAAAATCAAAAGGCGCCACCCGTTTCAAACACTTTTATCGGCGCGGCGGTATCAAGATCATAATTCCATCAGGAGGAACAGCTACAAAAATATTCGCGTATAAGTTGCTTAACCACTCGGCCCTTAATCTCACAGGCGACGAATTTGAAAGGGCATAGAATATGCAGTTTTTCAAGCCATCTCAGGAGCTTAGCGCAAAACTCGACGCGTTGAGCAAGTCGCAGGCCGTGATTGAGTTCAATCTCGACGGTACCATCATCACAGCCAACCAGAATTTTCTGGGTGCGATGGGTTATCGGCTCGATGAAATCCAGGGCAAGCATCACAGCGTGTTCGTTGACCCGGAATTCCGCGAGTCCGCCGAATACAAGGAATTCTGGGAGGCGCTTGGCCGCGGCGAGTTTCAGTCGCGCGAATTCCAGCGGGTCGCTAAAGGCGGCAGGTCGATCTGGATTCAGGCATCGTACAATCCACTGCTCGACGGGCACGGCAAGCCATTCAAGGTCGTCAAGTTTGCGTCCGACATTACCGAACAAAAACTACGCAACGCGGATTACGAAGGTCAGATCAACGCTATTCAGAAATCTCAGGCGGTGATCGAGTTCAATCTCGATGGCACCGTCATTGTCGCGAACGACAATTTTCTAAAGACACTTGGATACAGGCTGGACGAGATACAGGGCAAACATCACAGCATGTTCGTCGAATCTGATTATCGTGACAGCATCGGCTACCGCGAATTCTAGGACTCGCTTCGCCGCGGCGAGTATCAGGCGGCGGAATACAAGCGCGTCGCCAAGGGCGGTCGTGTCGTCTGGATTCAGGCGTCATACAATCCGATCATGGGCGCGGATGGTAAACTCAACAAGGTTGTGAAGTTCGCGACCGACACCACAGCGCAGGTTGAGGACCGGATTCGCCGCAGCGAAATCCAGAAATCCATCGACAGCGATCTTGGCCAAATAACCGAGTCGGTCGCGGCAACTTCTGAGCGAGTAACCTCGGCTGCGAGCGCGTCGACACAGACGTCATCCAACATGCAGGCCGTCGCGTCGGGCGCAGAAGAACTGGCGGCATCTGTCGGTGAGATCAGCCGGCAGGCGTCGGATGCCTTGACCATTTCGATGCAGGCTGTTCAACAAGCCAACGAGACGAATGCCATCGTGTCGGGTCTTGCGGTTGCGGCGCAGAAAATCGGCGACGTCGTCAAGCTCATCAATAATATCGCCGACCAGACCAACTTGCTGGCGCTGAATGCCACCATCGAAGCCGCACGTGCCGGCGAGGCGGGCAGGGGTTTTGCGGTTGTCGCTTCCGAAGTGAAGAGCCTCGCGACGCAGACCGCCAAGGCCACGGACGAAATCAGCGCACAGATCGCGGAAGTGCAGGGCACGACCGCAAGCGCCGTTAACGTCATCGCGGTCACACAAAGCATCTCGGAGAACATGCAAGTGGCTGCAAAGGGCGTTAACGACATCAACGCCAACATGAACGACATCGCCGCCGCGACAAAATCGGTCGACGATTCCACCCGCAAGGTGCGCGACGCATCGCGCTCTCTGGCGTAACAAAACCGACTCAATCGGAGTCGAAATGTCAGACAAAAGACATTTCGACGCCCCGTTTTGTGGCCTTCTCTCCGCAATCGGCCCGTGGCATGGTCGCCGCTGAAACAGCAGCGGCCTGCCTCAAGAGCCGCTCCGGAGAACGCTCAATGATCCCCAATGCGCATAGCGTATTCAATTTCGACCTCG
>JAPLPA010000528.1 GCA_026400415.1 Afipia sp.
ACAAGCTGGTTCAGCTGCATCCTTATGAATATCTCTATTACAACCAGCTCGTCGGCGGATTGGAAGGCGCGTCACGGCGCTTTGTGACCGATTACTGGGTCAACATCATGCCGGAAGCAGTCGATGAGTTGCACGACTTTCTCGATCGCACCGAACCTTCTACTGCGCAGACCCATCCTTACCGTGTCGCTGTTTGCGGCGAGCGGGTGTCCTATGAAGAATATGCGCATTCGAATCTGCAATGGATCAAGATGTGGGACTGGCGTTACGCCGATTTTTACATCGCGCCGACCCACATGAATTGCGACCGCAATCTCGACGGAAAAATTATTGCCAAGATCGAGCGGATGGGCGTGACGATCGGCGTCATAAAGGATCGCCGCGCGATCAAGACAGCGGGCAGACCGGCCGAAGACGAACAACGAAAATGAAGGAAACATCCATGAGCGTTAGTATCGTGACTTCTACGCGCGGAGTATTTGCCTTGCTCGCTGTTGTGGGCGCCTGTGGATCGGCTGCCCTCGCACAGTCGGCGCAGCCTGCGCAAACTGCGCAGACAACTCAGCCGGCGCCTCCGCCTGCGATTCCAAACGCGTCGCAGAGCGACCCGAAGACGCGCGGAATGATGCAGGGTTTCCCGCCCGCACCCGATAAAATCATCCGTTTCGGCGACGGCAGCAGTTCGCGCTTTCCGAACACACGCTGGGCTTTCAGCCATATCCGCGAACTGGTTCCGACCGCCAATGTTTCGCATGGACAGGCGCGGATCGCGCCGCTGCTGCGCGCCGAACGCGATCTTGGCAAGATGACGTTCGTCACGCTCGACGGCAAGACGGTCACGTTTACAGAATCGTTGGCGCTCACCTACACCGATGCCATCCTGGTGATGCACAAGGGGCGAATCGTATTCGAACAATATTTCGGTGAAGCGACGAACGATCGTCCTCACGTTGCATTCTCGGTAACAAAATCCTTCGTCGGAACGCTGGCCGCGATGCTCGCCGCGGAAGGCAAACTCGATCCGGCGGCGCAGGTCACCAAGTATGTGCCAGAGTTGAAGGACACTGCTTACGGCGACGCCACCGTTCGTCAGGTGATGGACATGACGATCGGCGTGAAATTCTCTGAAAATTATGCCGACCCCAAGGCCGAGGTCTTCGATTATGCGCGTGCTGGCGGAATGGTGCCTGCGCGTCCAGATTACACCGGCCCGAAGAATTTTTTCGAATTTCTCGTCACGCTTCAGAAGGAAGGCGAGCACGGACAGGCCTTCGCCTACAAGACATCGAACGCTGAAGTGTTGGCCTGGATTGTCAAGCGCGCGAGCGGCCGATCAATGGCCGATCTTCTCTCGCAGTCGGTCTGGTCCAAAATAGGTGCGGAGCAGGATGCTTATTTCATGGTCGACAGCATCGGCACCGAATCCGGCGGAGGCGGGCTCAACACCGGGCTGCGCGATCTGGCGCGTTTCGGCGAGATGATGCGCAACAAGGGGACATACAACGGCCAGCAAGTTATTCCTGAAGCGGCTGTCGCCGACATCACGCAAGGCGGATATCGAGAAAGGCGGCGACAAAGCCAATTTCGCCAAAGCAGGTTATGCTTTGCTCAAGGGCTGGTCGTATCGCGACATGTGGTGGATCACGCACAACGAACACAACGCCTACATGGCACGCGGCATCTACGGCCAGAGCATCTATGTCGACCCGACCGCCGAGATGGTGGTGGCGCGCTACGCTTCACATCCGATGGCCGCCAATGCCGCCAACGATCCGGTGTCCCTGCCGATGTACATGGCGCTGGCGAAGGAACTGATGAAGTAGCGCATCATCGCACGCCCCGGTCCTAGGACT
>JAPLPA010000002.1 GCA_026400415.1 Afipia sp.
AAGTGCTACGGGCGCGATCTTGCCCGCGGTACCCCGGTCAACCACGGTGAAGCTGTCGGCGTCATTGCCGCGCAGTCGATCGGTGAACCGGGCACGCAGCTCACCATGCGCACGTTCCACATCGGTGGCGCGGCGCAGATCAACGAGCAGTCGTTCATCGAATCGAACTTCGACGGCAAGATCGCCATCAAGAACAAGGCGATGGCGCGTAACTCGGATGGCGACGTTGTTGCCATGTCGCGGAACATGACCGTCGCGGTGATCGACAAGGACGGCACCGAACGTGCGGTTCACCGTATTCAGTACGGTTCCCGCATGAAGATCGACGAAGGTGACGAGATCAAGCGCGGCCAGCGTATTGCCGAGTGGGATCCTTACACCCGTCCGATCCTCACGGAAGTCGAAGGTTTGGTGGCGTTCGAAGACCTCGTCGAAGGTCAGTCGCTTGCCGAAACGCTCGACGAATCGACGGGTATCGCCAAGCGCGTCGTCATTGATTGGCGTACATCGAGCCGTGCGGCGGCCCGTGGCGGCGACGCCCGTTACCAGCTCGCGGTTGACGCCATTCTGTCGGTGGATCTCGGTGCCAAGGTCAAGGCGGGCGACATTCTCGCGCGTATCCCGACCGAAAGCGCCAAGACCCGCGACATCACCGGCGGTCTGCCGCGCGTTGCGGAATTGTTCGAAGCCCGTCGTCCGAAGGAAGCTGCGGTCATCGCCGAAATCTCCGGCACCGTGCGCTTCGGCAAGGACTACAAGAACAAGCGCCGCATCTCGATCGAGCCGAACGACAAGGAAGAAGAGGCACGCGAGTACCTGATCCCGAAGGGCAAGCACATCCATCTTCAGGATGGCGACGCCATCGAGAAGGGCGACTACATCCTCGACGGCAACCCGGCCCCGCACGACATTCTTGCGGTCAAGGGCGTCGAAGAACTGGCCGCTTATCTCGTCAACGAGATTCAGGACGTCTACCGGCTGCAGGGCGTCGGCATCAACGACAAGCACATCGAGGTGATCGTTCGCCAGATGCTGCAGAAGGTTGAGATCGACAACGCCGGCGAGACCGATCTGATCGAAGGCGAGCAGATGGACAAGATCGAGCTCGACGAGATCAACGCCAGGACTGTCGCCGAGGGCAAGAAGCCCGCGACCGGCCACCCTGTGTTGCTCGGCATCACCAAGGCGTCGTTGCAGACCCGCTCGTTCATCTCCGCGGCCTCGTTCCAGGAGACGACCCGCGTGCTGACCGAAGCCTCGGTTGCCGGCAAGGCGGACAGCCTCGACGGCCTGAAGGAAAACGTCATTGTCGGCCGGCTGATCCCGGCGGGCACGGGCGCCATGATGAACCAGCTCCGCGAAGTCGCGTCCAAGCGCGACAAGCTGATTCTCGACGAGCGCGAGAGAGAGGCGCTGGCCAAGGCTGCGGCGGCTCAGGTACTCGAAGCTCCGGCATTGCCGGCACCGGCCCGAGAGCCGACGCCTGCGGCCGAGTAGAGCCAGGGGCCAGTAAAACCCTATATAGACGTCCAGAGGCCGCCCGGTGGGCGGCCTCTGTGTTTCCGGGGGCTATCCCCTAAGTGGATGTTGGCGATGGGGAGAATCGCCACAACCGATTCTCCGTGCTGGTTTAGCCGCTCCAGGGCTGAAATGACGGGGCAGGGTCGATCTGGTCCTAACCTTACCGTCCAAAGCCCTGAAAAATGCCTCTCCAGACCGTTTCGCGGGCCAGATGTGCTTGCAGGACCGCGTTTTTCGGCGTGTCGGCCTTGACTTCACCCTCATGCGCCGATAAACACGCGCAACTTAACGACAGGCGGTGAGCTTCGCTGCGTCGGAACGGTGGCCTGATTGGCTAAGTTATTGAGAGCGAATAGCTTTCTAGAACCAGCCCAGTGCCCTTGGCCTCGACAAAAGAAGCTCAAACGCTGTCGCTGACACATGAAACTGTCAGATACGGATACATGACCGCACCGCTCACTGCCTTTCGGGGTGCTGGCGTGGTGGTCCTCTGTCGATGGATGAACGCCATTTCGCAAATAATGCGAACGGCGTGAATTCATTTTGCGCGTGGCTAATTCGCGCCGCGCGGACGCTGTGAGTGAGTGAATGAAGGTGAAGGCTTAAAGAATGCCGACAATCAACCAGTTGATCCGCAAGCCGCGGGTAATTCAGAAGGCGCGCAAGACCGTGCCGGCGCTGCAGCAGAGCCCGCAGAAGCGCGGCGTTTGCACGCGCGTCTACACAACGACGCCGAAGAAGCCGAACTCCGCGCTCCGCAAGGTCGCCAAGGTTCGTCTCACCAACGGCTTCGAAGTGATCGGTTACATTCCGGGTGAAGGCCATAACCTTCAGGAACACTCGGTGGTCATGATCCGCGGCGGCCGCGTCAAGGATTTGCCTGGCGTGCGCTACCACATCCTGCGCGGCGTCCTCGATACCCAGGGCGTCAAGAACCGCAAGCAGCGCCGTTCGAAGTACGGCGCGAAGCGTCCGAAATAACGCCGGGAAAATTCACAGATGTCACGCCGTCACAGTGCAGAGAAGCGCGAAATTCATCCCGACCCGAAGTTCGGGAACCTGGTCGTGTCCAAATTCATGAACACGGTCATGTACGAAGGCAAAAAGTCGGTGGCAGAAACCATCGTCTACGGTGCTTTCGATCTGATCGAAAGCAAGACCAAGGCGAGCCCGCTCACCGTGTTCGAGCAGGCGCTGGATAATGTCATGCCGTCCATCGAAGTGCGCTCACGGCGCGTCGGCGGCGCGACCTATCAGGTTCCGGTCGAAGTGCGTAACGAGCGCCGTCAGGCGCTGGGCATCCGCTGGCTCATCATCGCGGCCCGTGCCCGCAACGAAAAGACAATGACTGAGCGGCTCTCTGCTGAATTGCTCGACGCGTCGAACAATCGCGGTAACGCCGTCAAGAAGCGCGAAGACACGCACAAGATGGCGGAAGCCAAGCGCGCGTTCTCGCATTATCGCTGGTAAGGCGTCGTAGAAAAAACGGACGCAAGGAATAGTTATGGCTCGCGCTCACGCAATCGAGAACTACCGCAACTTCGGCATCATGGCCCACATCGATGCGGGCAAGACGACGACGACTGAGCGGATTCTCTATTATACCGGCAAGAGCCACAAAATCGGCGAAGTGCACGAAGGTGCCGCGACGATGGACTGGATGGAGCAGGAGCAGGAACGCGGCATTACCATTACGTCGGCCGCGACGACCGCTTTCTGGAACGGCAAGCGCCTGAATATCATCGACACTCCCGGCCACGTGGACTTCACCATTGAAGTCGAGCGTTCGTTGCGCGTACTCGACGGCGCCGTCGTCGTGCTCGACGGAAACCAGGGCGTTGAGCCGCAGACCGAAACCGTATGGCGTCAGGGCGACAAGTACAAAGTTCCGCGCATCGTGTTCGCCAACAAGATGGACAAGACCGGCGCCGACTTCTTCAAGTGTCTCGCTGACATCATCGACCGTCTTGGTGCCAAGCCGATTGCAATCCAGCTGCCGATTGGCGCAGAGAGCCAGTTCAAGGGCCTCATCGACCTCGTGACGATGAAGGGCATCATCTGGAACGACGAGTCGCTCGGCGCGAAGTTCGATTCCATCGAAATTCCTGCCGATATGCTCGATCAGGCGAAGGAATATCGCGAGAAAATGGTTGAGGCTGCCGTCGAGCTCGACGACACCGTCATGGCCGCATGGCTTGACGGCAAGGAGCCGGACGAAGCCACGATCAAGCGCCTGATCCGCAAGGCCGTCATCACCGGCGCTTTCTATCCCGTGCTGTGCGGTTCGGCGTTCAAGAACAAGGGCGTGCAGCCGCTGCTCGACGCAGTTGTCGATTACCTGCCGTCGCCGCTCGACGTTCCGGCGATCAAGGGCATCAACCCGGACAAGGAAAACGAAGAAGTCATTCGTGAACCGAAGGACGACGCGCCGATGTCGCTGCTCGCCTTCAAGATCATGGACGATCCCTTCGTCGGCACCATCACATTCTGCCGTATCTATTCGGGCACCCTGACCAGCGGTACTGGCGCGGTCAACTCGACCAAAGAGCGCAAAGAGCGCATCGGCCGCATGCTGCTGATGCATGCGAACAACCGCGAAGACATCAAGGAAGCCTTTGCCGGCGACATCGTGGCATTGGCTGGTCTGAAGGAAACGCGCACCGGCGATACGCTTTGCGATCCCGATCATCCGGTCATTCTGGAAAAGATGGAATTCCCTGAGCCGGTCATCGAAATCGCGATCGAGCCGAAGTCGAAGGCCGATCAGGAAAAGCTCGGCGTGGCACTTGCGAAGCTTGCTGCGGAAGATCCGTCTTTCCGCGTGTCGACCGATCAGGAATCCGGCCAGACCATTCTCAAGGGCATGGGCGAACTCCATCTCGACATTAAGGTCGATATCCTGCGCCGCACTTATAAGGTGGACGCAAACATCGGCGCTCCGCAGGTGGCCTTCCGCGAGAAGATCACCAAGAAGGCTGAAGTCAAATACACCCACAAGAAGCAGACCGGCGGTACGGGTCAGTTCGCTGAAGTCTCGATTGTTGTCGAACCGAATGAGCCGGGTGCCGGTTACGTGTTCGAGTCCAAGGTCGTTGGCGGCTCGGTGCCGAAGGAATACATCCCCGGCGTCGAAAAGGGCTTGGCCAGCGTCATGGGGTCAGGCGTCGTCGCGGGCTTCCCGGTGGTGGACGTGAAAGTCTCATTGGTGGACGGCAAATATCACGACGTCGACTCGTCGGCGCTCGCCTTCGAAATCGCGTCGCGCGCCGCATTCCGCGAAGCGCTGACGAAAGGTAAGTCAGTCCTGCTCGAGCCAATCATGAAGGTCGAGTGCGTGACGCCTGAGGATTACACGGGCTCTGTGATCGGCGACTTGAATTCACGTCGCGGTCAGATTCAGGGTCAGGACATGCGCGGCAACGCCAACGTCATCAACGCGATGGTGCCGCTCATGAATATGTTCGGTTACGTGAACAACCTGCGCTCGATGAGCCAGGGCCGCGCGACATTCACGATGCAGTTCGATCATTACGCAGAAGCGCCGGCAAATGTGTCGGCAGAAGTCCAAAAGAAATTCGCTTGAATTCTTTGACGTAAGTCAAAGTTGAACGGAGACCATCATGGCCAAAGCTAAATTTGAACGTAACAAGCCACACTGCAACATCGGCACCATCGGTCACGTCGACCATGGCAAGACATCGCTGACCGCAGCGATTACCAAGGTTCTGGCCGAAGCTGGCGGTGCAACGTTTACCGCTTACGACCAGATCGACAAGGCGCCTGAAGAAAAAGCGCGCGGCATCACCATCTCGACCGCTCACGTTGAGTACGAGACCGCGAACCGCCATTACGCCCACGTCGATTGCCCAGGTCACGCCGACTACGTGAAGAACATGATCACGGGCGCTGCGCAGATGGACGGCGCAATCCTGGTTGTGTCGGCTGCAGACGGCCCGATGCCACAGACCCGCGAGCATATCCTGCTCGCTCGTCAGGTCGGCGTTCC
>JAPLPA010000485.1 GCA_026400415.1 Afipia sp.
CCCACGCTTGGACTGCGCAACCAGATGAAGAATGACTTCAGTATCGGTGGTGGACTGCATCATCGCGCCGTCGCGTACCAATGCGCGCCGCAATGTGAGGCCGTTGGTGAGATTACCATTGTGGCCGACCGCGAAGCCGCCAGCATTCAGTTCGGCGAACAGCGGCTGCACGTTGCGCAGGATGGTTTCGCCGGTGGTGGAATAGCGAACATGGCCGACGGCGGAGTTGCCGGGGAGGCGGGCGATGACGTCAGCGCGGGAGAAAGTGTCGCCGACGAGGCCGAGGCGGCGTTCGGAATGGAAACGATGGCCGTCGAAAGCCACGATGCCGGCGGCTTCCTGGCCGCGATGCTGAAGGGCGTGCAGGCCGAGCGCGGTAATCGCCGCAGCATCGGGGTGCCCGAAAATGCCGAACACGCCGCACTCCTCGCGCAACGTGTCGCCGTTTAGATCCAAATCCAGATCGTGTTTCAGGTCGGAGTCGGGCGGAGAGGGGCTTATGTCAACAGAAGGGTTCATGTGGTCCACCACGCCTCTATTGTTCACGGGATCAGCGCCCCGCTGCCTTGCTCTCGATCAATTGTTTCAGCCCGTCGCGCGACGCCTTGGGATAACTGCCCTCGTTGCTCACTGTTCCAGTGTAGCGAAGCTCCGGCGAAGCATCGGTCTGCTCGTCGTCGCCTTTTTTCTTGAACCTCTTCAAGATGGTGTTCTCGGGGTCATCCGGCAAGAGCGACATCAGCCAATCGCCGGTTCCCTGAAGCACCGTCCTCGACTTGGCATTACGCACCCATTCGGGCTGTTGTTTGTCCGGCACCAGCCAGGCGAAGAACAAAAATGCCACCACCATGATGAGAAGGCCGCGCGCGAGCCCGAACAGGAAGCCCAGCGTGCGATCCAGCGCGCCGATGCGCGAATCCAGGATCATGTCGGAGATACGCACGGTGACGATCGAGACGACAATGAGTGTCACGATGAACACGCCGGCCACGACAGCGAGTGTCGCGGCGGTATCGTTGGCAATGTAGGTCTTCGCGGTCGGCACCAGCTTCTGATACGCGTACAGCGTTGTCAGGGCGGCGACACCCCAGGCTGCGATGGACAGGATCTCGCGCATGAAGCCGCGGATCATCGCCAGCAAGCCCGACAACAGCATCACGGCGAGGACAATAATGTCGAGAAGCGTTATCGGCATCGGTCGGTCGGGTCCGCTCGTTGGCAAGAAAACGCGAGAAAAACGCGAATCGGCGCTTGGCCACGTCCTTTAAGTGAGGGCCATATCGCACGTCCCGCAAGACCAGAAAACCCGTAAATCCGTTTGCAGAGTCAACGAAGGGTTGTGCCTGTGGATTCGCAGCTATCCGCCTTTGGACGCGGGCGTTGTCTAGCCTGTAGACCGCGCGGCGTCAGCCCTGTTGGCGGCTGAATCGGGCGGATTGCGGGGCTTTTTCACCCGATGTGGCTTTTCGCCCTTTGGCCGCGATATCCGCCACCAGTGAGGTCAGCGATCCCACGGATGTCAGTGACAATCCTGAATCGCCGCCCGCATCGCCGCGCGCGGTCTCTGGCAGAACGGCGCGGGCAAATCCCAATTTGGCGGCTTCCTTCAGGCGCGCCGATGTCTGGGCTACGGGACGCACCGCGCCCGACAGCGAGATTTCGCCGAAATACACCGCGTCGACCGGCAGCGGCGCGTTCACGAGCGATGAGACGAGGGCTGCAGCCGCTGCCATATCGGCGGCGGGCTCGTTGATGCGAAGGCCGCCCGCGACGTTGAGGTAGACATCATGCCCACCGAGCTTGACGCCGCAATGTGCCTCCAGCACCGCCAGCACCATCGATAGCCGCGATGGGTCCCAGCCGACGACCGCACGACGCGGCGTGCCCAACGATGTGGGCGCGACCAGCGCCTGCAACTCAACCAAAACGGGCCGCGTGCCTTCGATACCGGCGAACACCGCAGTGCCGGGCGATCCCAAATCGCGCTCCGACAAAAACAGTTCGGACGGATTGGAGATTTCGCGCAGGCCCAGCCCCGTCATCTCGAACACGCCGATTTCATCAGTGGGGCCGAACCGGTTTTTCACCGCGCGCAGCACGCGAAACTGCTGAGAGCCTTCGCCCTCAAAACTCAATACCGCGTCGACCATGTGCTCGACCACACGGGGCCCTGCGATCTGGCCGTCTTTGGTGACGTGGCCCACGAGAATAAGGGCGGTACCGGAGCGCTTCGCAAAACGTATGAGCGCCTGCGCCGAAGCGCGAACTTGAGTCACAGTTCCAGGCGCGGATTCCACCGTGTCGGTCCACATCGTCTGGATGGAATCGATCACGACCAGTCGAGGCGGTGCGCCTTCCGACAACGTCGCGATAATATCTTCGACGGACGTTTCAGCGGCAAGCTGCACGGCCGCGTCCGCAAGTCCCAGCCGCTCGGCGCGCAGACGCACTTGGCCGACGGCTTCCTCGCCTGAGATATAGACCGCGCGATGACCGGCGCGCGCCATCAGACTTGTGGCCTGCGTCAGCAGCGTCGATTTGCCGATACCGGGATCGCCCGCCATCAACAGGACCGAGCCGCGAACGAAACCACCGCCGGTAACGCGATCGAGTTCGGCCATGCCGGACGGCAGGCGCGGCGCGTCTTCGGTGGCGCCGGTCAACGATTCAAGCTTTATGAGGCGGCCC
>JAPLPA010000530.1 GCA_026400415.1 Afipia sp.
CATCTGCATTTTCCACAGCCGCCGGCTTTTCAATCACCAATCCCGCTATTGCAACCGAAGGCTGTTCGAAACGCTTCGCGCCGTCCGCGTCAATCGCAAACACGGGCTGGTATTTTGTGACGTCCGCATCTTCCAGCATCAGGAAATAACGATTGTCCAGCATCCGCCAACGGCCATCGACACGCGCGGCTACCACAGCATGATCTTCACCACTCGAAATGCCGCGCAGGATAACCATGCGCAGATCGTCCGAAGATACTCCGGCTTCGTGTAGGGCGACGAATTTTGCGATGGCGTAATCCTCGCAATCGCCGGCACCGGCCGCCAAAGTTGCGAGCGGCGATGTCCACAGATCTTCGACGCCATATTGCGCCTGATCGCTCATCGGCCGGATCGCAAGATTGAAAGCGCGGTTGATTTCACCGACACGAGCAAGCCCGGTTTGTGCGCTGGCATCATCGACAATCTTCAGAAACTGAAGGGCTTGAGG
The DNA here is from genome assembly GCA_026400415.1 of Afipia sp. Taxonomy (GTDB): domain Bacteria; phylum Pseudomonadota; class Alphaproteobacteria; order Rhizobiales; family Xanthobacteraceae; genus Afipia. The sequence continues at coordinate 491 of JAPLPA010000530.1, forward strand.
CGACGCACAGCTTGCGCGATCGCTCTTGCATTGCGCGATGATTTTTAGTTCGTCCTCGATTGCGCGTTCAACCGTGCGCCATTTGACGGTCAGTGGACCTTCCGCCAAGGCTTTCGTTGCCAATCCAAACGGTCCGGCAATGGAGGAGGTGTTCTGTTCGAATATCGGCGCTGCCACGACGGGATGTGACGCCACGGCAATTGCGCACGCGATTGCAAAGACCCGCGCGCCGAAGCGCGCAAAAATTGAACTCGACATGTGACGCCCCTTGTCCGGGCATCGGCTGGCAGTTAGTCGCCAGCACGTGACCGGATCGTTTCGTCACAAGTTCTAGGGTTGCACCGGTATTGGACGGCTTAAGGCGAGGGGATTCGCCGGGGTATTGATTCAAACACGACGAAGTTCTGCTGAGGAATTTCGGTAAAATTTTAGATAGGGCTAACGCCACTCGCCCAGGCGGGTCCAACACACAATCAAAGTATTCTTACGCAACGGATTGGTTGTTTTTAAGTATATAACTCATCGAAGAGGATAAAAACCGCGAATATTGTAGAAGATATTGGCTTTAATCGGTGCAATTTTACCCTACGATGCATATCCAATTGCCTTGGTAAGTATAGCCGCATCCCCAATTATAGCCTTTTTTCCGTTGCTGGGACCCGGATTAGCCGCGCCTGCGGGTACAACTTCAATCGTTAAAAACCTCGTAAAATCAAAGTGAACGACCAAAATCGAACGCAAATCGCTATCGGCGCGACCCAGTACAGTGCTATGAATGCGCGAACCTTGCGATTTAGAAAAACTTAACCGTTTTAGATTGGTTCAAGCCGTGAATTACACCGGTCCGATCAACGCAAATCTTTCGTCAGCCTCGGCGGTTTCGCTCGAGGGCGATCAGCTCACCTTCAATTCACACTCGCAAGGCGGCGGACATAGCGCCACAAGCGGGATCGTCATTCCCGACAAGCACCTGCTTTTCACCGGCGACTATACCCGTGAAGGCAACGACCTCATTCTGTCCGGACCTGATCAGAAGTACGTCGTCCATGATTACTTCAAGGGTGAAAAACGTCCCGCACTGATCTCTGAAGACGGCGCGATGCTGTCCGGGAAAATCGTTTCATCAATCACCGGATACGTTCAATACGCCCAAGCCACGCCCCTGGATGCCGCGCAGGTGATCGGCCATGTGATGAAGCTGACGGGTAGCGCCAGCGTCATTCGCAATGGCGTTACCATCGAGCTGAATATCGGCGACGCCGTGCAGAAGGGCGACGTCGTTCAAACGGGCACGGACACCACGATCGCAATGACGCTGATCGATGGCAGCGCATTCGGCATGACGTCGAACGCCCGCATGGTTTTGAATGAAATGGTCTACGATCCAAATGGATCGTCGAATTCCGCCTTCATCAGCCTGGTCCAGGGCACTGTGACGTGCGTCGCAGGTCAAACCGCGAAGAACGGCAACATGCGTCGAAACATCGCTGGGTGTGGAGCCCGACGGCCATGTCGGCGGTCTCGTGTTCTACGACAACACGACCGGCGCTCTAATCGGAACAATGACGCAAGCAGGTCGCGTCACGGTCTTTTCGCCATCCGGACAAGGTCAGCCGGTGACGGCAACGGAATATCTGAAGTCACCGGATCAGGTGGCATCAGATAAGGGTTTATTCGGTCAGGTTTTCCAGCTCTATTTCCCGAACTTCAATCCGGATGACTCGAAGCCGAAATCAACCGGTCAGAACGGGATCACCATTAGCGCGCCGCCGACAATTGTCGGAAATAAAGGAAACGATCCCGATACCGGCCGCGCCACGATTACGTACACTGTCCACGCGACAGATCCAGCTACCGGCAAGTCAGCTGACATAAAAATCACCTTTGTTAACACGCCGCCAAGTTTTTCAATCACCGACGCGACAGATGTCCAGGCGACGGTGCTAGGTCCGCACAGCTTCAAGCTTGGCGATCACGTCACGATTAAAGATCCCGATATTGGCGTCGGGCCATTTTTTGACGTCGCAATTCCATACATTGCCAACAGCGGAAGCTTGGTAAAGGAAACAACGACTTCGCCGGCACCGATTTCGTATTTGGTGGACCCGCAAAATAATCTTGTTTCGTTCGATCCAGCGACAGGCGTTGTGACCTACCACCCGGAAAACTTCCGTTTCTTGGGTGGCGGCGAGACAGCGGTTTATACTTTCCGATTTACCAGCGCAGCGGGCGTGGGCGGAACTGCTTCTGATCAGGGCATTGAAACGCTCACGCTGACTGTCACCGGTGAAAATGACGCTCCGGTCTTCGCGCAGTTAAATACCAACGAACAACTCAGCGAGACCTCCGGCGCGAAGAATGATCCGACGGCGCATACGATCACGTCCGTCCTTGCATTTACTGATGAGGATTTCAGCGACACTGCCAACGTCTTCACGTTGTCAAAAACGGTGGGCACCCAACACGCTGCCACCCACACGACCGCAGACCTTTCGAAGTTGCCCGACAACAGCACATTACTGTCCTACTTGACGATCGATAACAGTATCGATGCAAACGTCGGAGTTACGCGTGTCCCTCTCACGGACAAGGGAACAGTTACCGCGAAGTTTTCAGCGCCCGACAATGTGTTCGACTTCCTTGCAGAAGGTGAGCAAGTCCAGATCGTTTACACGATCACGCTCAATGATGGGCACGTGGGTTCAGCGCCCACCACGCAGACGCTCACTTTCACCATTACGGGCACCAATGATGCGCCGACCATTACGGCGGCAACCACTGTAGCTTTGACCAGCGGCGCGGTTGTTGAAGACGGCACCCAGAGCGCGACCGGAACCATCGCGTTCCAGGATGTTGATCTGACCGACAGTC
>JAPLPA010000473.1:0-5288 GCA_026400415.1 Afipia sp.
GATGGCGTGGTCGCGCTGACTCACAAGACCGGCTGCGGCATGACACAGCTTGAGCCGCTCACGGTTTTGCGCAGAACGCTCGGCGGTTACGCGCGGCATGTGAATTTTTCGCACGTCATCATTCTCGGTCTCGGCTGCGAGATGAATCAGATCGGCGGGTTTCTCGAAGAGCAGCGTCTCGCAGGCCGTCTGCGCTCACTCGATATTCAGGATGCCGGTGGCTCACGCAAGACGATGGAGAAGGCCGTCACCTTCGTGCGCGAAGTGTTGGCGGAGTCCAATAACATCAAGCGCGAACCTTGCTCAGCGAGCGAATTGATGGTCGCACTTCAATGCGGTGGTTCGGACGGTTACTCAGGCGTGTCGGCTAATCCCGCGCTGGGCGCGGCGAGCGACATTCTTGTCCGTCACGGCGGTACGGTCATCTTGTCCGAAACGCCGGAAACTTACGGCGCGGAGCATCTGCTGACGCGCCGCGCGGTGAGCCGCGAAGTCGGCGAGAAACTCGTCGCACTCATGCGCTGGTGGGAAGACTATACCGAGCGCAACAATGCCGAGATGGATTCCAATCCGTCGCCCGGCAACAAGGCCGGTGGACTTACGACCATTCTGGAAAAATCGCTCGGCGCGATGGCAAAGGCGGGCAGCACCAATCTGGTGGACGTGGTCGGATATGCGGAAGCCGTCACCAAGAAGGGATTCGTGTTCATGGACACGCCGGGTTTCGATCCGGTGGCCGCCACCGGTCAGGTCGCGGGCGGTGCGAACCTCGTGGCGTTCACGACCGGGCGCGGCAGCGTGTTCGGCTGTAAGCCGTCGCCGTCGATCAAGCTTGCGACCAACACTGCGATGTTCAAGCGCATGGAAGACGACATGGACGTCAACTGCGGAACCATTTTGGACGGCGAGGAGACGGTGCAAGAGTGCGGCCAGCGCATTTTCGACCTGATGCTGCGGGTCGCCTCAGGTGAGCAGACCAAGAGCGAAGCGTTCGATTTCGGTGCGGCGGAGTTTGCGCCGTGGGTATTAGGCGCTACGATGTAGGCCATATTGGAATCAACGGCAGGACCAGGGCTATGCCGATCGTTGAACGCGTCGATCCAAAATCGATTTTCACGCCTGACGAGTGGGCGCGGCTGACAGCGCGCAACTCGTGGCGCGGCATGTGGCTGGTCGCGCATTGCTGGGGCGTCATTATTGGTGCTGTGGCGTTGGTGGCGATCTGGCCCAATCCATTCACATGGCTGATCGCGGTGATGATCGTCGGCACGCGGCAATTGGGTCTGGCGATCCTGATGCATGAGGCCGCGCATGGCGGTCTGCACACATCGCAGAAGATCAACGAATTTGTCGGGCAGTGGCTTTGTGCGGTGCCGGTCGGCGCATCGCTTGCCGGCTATCGCGCCTATCATCTCAAGCATCATCGCTACACGCAGCAGCCTGAAGATCCGGATCTGGGGCTGTCCGCTCCATTTCCGATCAGCAAGGACAGTTTTGGTCGCAAAGTATTTCGCGATCTGACGGGCCAGACTTTCATCAAGCAGCGGCTGCCTTTGTTCATGGCGCTCTTTCGTGACGGGAAACCTGTCGAAGTTCACGACGACGAAACCGAGAATTTTTTGACCAGCGGCGCGCAGGCAATGCGGAATTTCTTGATCCTGAACGCGCTTTTGTTTGTGTTGTTTTATTTTGCGGGCGCGGGCGTCTGGTTTTTCGCTGTCTGGGTGGTAGGAATGGCGACGTGGTTTCCGCTGGTGACGCGGGTGCGCAACATCGCCGAGCACGCTTGCACGTCGACGGGTCCAGATCCGTTTAGCCATGCGCGGACAACACACGCCAACTTCATCGAGCGCGCTTTCATTGCGCCTTATTGGGTCAACTACCACGCCGAACACCATCTCTTTATGTATCTGCCCTGCTACAATTTGCCGGAAGCCCATCGATTGCTGGCCGCGAAGGGGTTGATCGAGCGTGTCGATGTCGCACCCAATTATCTCGACGTCTTGCGGCTTGCGACGTCGCGTGTCACACCCGCCTGAGTGACACGGGTAAACTTACGCAACGACATGAGCAAAGAGCCGAAAAAAGCCGGACTTAAAAAGGGGCTCACCAGTTACGGCGATCCGGGTTTCTCGCTGTTCCTGCGCAAAGCCTTCATCAAGGCGATGGGCTATTCGGATGACGCGCTGACGCGCCCGATCGTCGGCATCACGAACACATATAGCGACTACAATCCGTGTCACGGCAATGTGCCGCAGTTGATCGAAGCTGCGAAGCGCGGCGTGATGCTGGCAGGCGCCATGCCGATGGTGTTTCCGACGATTTCGATAGCCGAGAGCTTTTCGTTTCCGACCTCGATGTATCTGCGCAATCTGATGGCGATGGATACCGAGGAAATGATCCGCGCGCAGCCGATGGATTCGGTCATCGTCATCGGTGGCTGCGATAAAACATTACCCGCGCAGATCATGGCCGCCGTGAGCGCCGATCTGCCGACGGTCGTGATTCCGGTGGGCCCGATGGTTGTCGGCCATCACAAGGGCGAGGTGCTGGGCGCGTGCACCGATTGCCGGCGCATGTGGGGAAAATATCGCGCGGGCGAAATCGACGACGCCGAAATCGAAGCGGTCAATGGGCGGCTTGCGCCGTCTGTCGGCACCTGCATGGTGATGGGAACAGCGAGCACGATGGCGTGCATTACCGAAACGCTTGGTCTGTCGCTGCCGATGAGCGCCACAATTCCGGCGCCGCATTCCGAGCGCGTGCGCTGCGCAGAGGCCAGCGGAAAAGTTGCGGCCGAAATGGCGATCACCGGGGGCCCGCGACCGAGCGAGTTGGTGACGCCTGCCGCGCTTAAGAATGCGCAAGTGGTTTTGCAGGCTATCGGTGGTTCGACCAATGGGCTCATTCATCTCACAGCGATTGCCAATCGCACACCGCACAAAGTTGATCTGGCTGCGTTCGATCAATTGAGTCGTGACGTGCCGGTGCTGATCGATCTCAAGCCGTCCGGCGCGCATTATATGGAGCATTTCCATCACGCGGGCGGCGTGCCGAAACTGATGAAGCAGCTCGGCGATCTGCTTGATCTCAACGCAAAGACCATCGAAGGCAAAACGTTGCGCGATGTCGTGGCGGGTGCGGAAGAAGTGCCGGGGCAGGATGCGATCCGCTCGCGCAACGACCCCATTACGCCGGAAGGCGCGATGGCCGTTCTTCACGGCAATCTCGCGCCGCGCGGCGCGATCATCAACCATTCGGCGGCGACGCCGAAATTGTTGCAGCACACCGGACGCGCGATTGTGTTTGAGTCGGTCGAGGATATGACGCTGCGCATCGACGATCCGAAGCTCGATGTGAATGCCGACGATGTGTTGGTGCTGCGTAACGCTGGCCCGAAGGGCGCGCCGGGAATGCCGGAAGCGGGTTATCTGCCGATCCCGCAGAAGCTCCTTCGCTCTGGCGTAAAGGACATGGTGCGGATTTCCGACGCGCGAATGTCAGGTACGGCATTCGGCACCATCGTGTTGCACATCACGCCGGAATCGGCGGTCGGCGGCCCATTGGCACTGGTGAAAACCGGCGACACCATCAAGCTCGACGTCAAGAACCGCAAGATAGATCTCATGGTGGACGCAGCCGAATTGAAAAAGCGTCAGGCAGCCTTGGCTGAACGCACGACGCCGGAATGGGCGAAGCGCGGCTACGCGCATCTCTTTAATGAAACGATCACGCAAGCCGACGAAGGCTGCGATTTCGATTTCATGCGCCGCGACGGAAAATAATCAATAGGTCGCGCGGCCGCCGGAAATATCAAATACGGCACCCGTGGTGTAGAGACATTCCTCGGACGCCATCCACGCCACCAGTGACGCCAATTCTTCGACTTTCAAAAAACGCGCGCGTGGAATTTTCGACAACATGAAGTCGATATGCTGCTGCGTCATTTGGTCGAAGATTGCAGTTTTCGCCGCCGCAGGTGTCACGGCATTCACCGCGATGTCGGTGCCGGCCAGTTCCTTGCCGAGCGATTTTGTCAGCGCGATGACGCCGGCTTTCGAGGCCGAATAGTGCGACGCGTTCGGATTGCCTTCCTTGCCGGCGATGGAGGCGATGTTCACGATCCGCCCGTAATTCTGTTTCATCATCGAAGGCACCACGGCCTTGCAGCAGATGAACGGGCCGTCGAGATTGATCCTCATCACCTGACGCCATTCGTCATAACTCAGATCCTTCACCGGCTTGTTGACGCCCGCGATGCCGGCGTTGTTCACCAGAATGTCGATTTTGCCGAACGCCTTGAGCGTGGCGTCGTGTGCGGCGTCGACCGACGCGGTATCGGCAGCATCGGTCTTAATTGCGATCACCGCCGAGCCAATTTCCTTTGCGGTCTTCTGTGCCAGCGTGTCGTCGAAATCCCAGATCGCGACCTTGGCGCCGGAAGAAACAAACCGCTCGGTGATGGCGCGCCCGAAGCCTTGCGCGCCGCCGGTGACGACGGCGATGCGTCCGGTGAGATCGATTTTGTTCATTTTGTTTTCCTTAGAGAGTCCAACCGCCGTCGGCGATGTGCGCGACGCCCGTGGTGAATGAGCTCTCGTCGCTACCGAGATACACCGCAAGCGACGCCATTTCCTCGGCGGTGCCCAAGCGCCCCATGGGCTGGCGGCTGACGAACATGTCGCGTCCGCCTGAACCCAAAGATGCCGCGCGGCCCAGCATCGAAGGTGTCTCGATGGTTCCGGGACAGATGCAGTTGCAACGAATACCTTTGGTGATGAAATCGACCGCAACCGCGCGGGTGAGGGCCGCGACTGCGGCTTTGGTCGCGCTATAGACGTAGCGATTGGGCGCGGCCTTGAACACGCCGGCTGCTGAAGCGATGTTGACGGTCGATCCGCCGCCGCCCGCCAGCATCGCCGGGAGAAATGCCTTGATCGTGCGGTGCATCGACTTGACGTTGAGATAGAACGAAAAATCCCAATCCTTATCCGAACACTCCAGCACTGTGCCGTTGTGCACGAAGCCTGCGGCATTCAGTAGGATATCGACCTTGCCGACTTTCTTCGCCATCGCATCGACGGCTGCGGTGTCGAGCGCGTCAAGCTTGTAGGTTTCCTTCACGCCTTCGCTCGTGAGTGCCGCCAGGCCCTTTTCATCGAGGTCGGTTGCGACGACGGTCGCGCCTTCCTTGGCGAACGCGATTGCGCAGGCGCGACCAATGCCAGCTGCGGCTGCGGTCACGAAGGCGCGTTTGCCTTTCAATCGTCCGGACATATTAACTCCCA
>JAPLPA010000473.1:5335-5751 GCA_026400415.1 Afipia sp.
TCCCGCGCGACGCCGATAGTGCCTGCGATGTTGCGGTAACGTGTTGCGAGTTCGAGGCACGCTCCGGTCGACTGCTGGCCGACGGTGTCGCGATAAAGCTCCTGCCATGGCGTCTGGTTCGCCGGAAAAGCGAAGCCGCCTTTGGCCATCAGGTCGTCGTGCCGTTTCTTGAATTCTTCCGCCGAAATCAGAATGTTCGCTTCGCCCTTTTTCAGATCGATGCGCACCTTGTCACCGGTTTTGAGAACAGCGAGTCCGCCGTTGGCTGCAGCTTCAGGCGACGCGTTCAAAATCGAAGGCGAACCCGACGTGCCGGATTGCCGTCCATCGCCGATGCAGGGCAGCGACGTGATGCCCTTCTTGATGAGTGCAGCGGGCGGCTGCATGTTCACGACTTCCGCGCCGCCGGGATACCC
>JAPLPA010000560.1:0-495 GCA_026400415.1 Afipia sp.
ACTATAAAGGCTATGAACGCGCCGAGACGACTGCCTCGCAGACCTCATGGGCCACGTTGGCGTTAATGGCCGCCGGCAAGACCGATCATCCGGCCACGCAGCGCGGAATTCAGAATCTCATCGCCACACAGGCGAAAGATGGACTCTGGGTCGAGCCGTATTACACCGGCGGCGGGTTCCCGCGTGTGTTCTATTTGCGATACCACGGATATTCCAAGTTCTTCCCGCTTTGGGCGCTGGCGCGATACCGGAATTTGCGTAATAGTAACAGCCGGTTCGCAGGAGTTGGAATGTGAATTTCGGCGCGCGCTTTCGAGCCGCACATGTCACCGTTGAACGTGATGAGCTTCCGGTCCTGATCGTGACCGGTCTGAAGCAGGAAGCCCGCATCGCTGCAGGCCCGGGCCTTACCGTCATCTGCAGCTCAAGCAATCCAGTTCAGCTTCGTGAAATGATGACGCCGTTCGATCCCAAGAGCATTCGCGGGATCGTGTC
>JAPLPA010000560.1:511-1511 GCA_026400415.1 Afipia sp.
CCTCAACCCTGCACTCAAAACGGGTGACATCGTTGTGGCGTCCGAGATCGTTGCAGCTGACCAGCGGTGGTATACGGCGGCGCACCTGACCGAAAACCTGATCGCGCTTCCGATGACACGCCGCCGCTCGATCGTGGCCGGTGTTCTGGCGGGCGTTGAAGAAGTTGTCACTGGTCAGGTCGGCAAAGCGGCATTGCGTGCCACCACTGGGGCCGACGCAGTGGATATGGAAAGTCATATCGCTGTGCGTTACGCAGCGGAGAATGGTTTGCCATTCGCCGCCGTGCGCGTCATCAGCGATCCGTCACACCGGGCGCTGCCGCAGATCACTCTGAACGCTATCAAGCCCAATGGGAATGTCGACGTCTGGAAGGTGATGCGGGGCATCGCGCGCAATCCACGCACCATTCCGCATCTCATTTCGACCGGACGCGATTTCAATCGCGCGCTGCGCTCGCTGCGCGGTTGCCGCCACGCGCTCGGCTGATTTTGAGCTCTCAGCGAATGACGACAAAAAAAGGCGCGAGACATGCTCGCGCCTTTCGATTGAGTGCTGTCTGAAATCAGGCTGCGGTCGATGCGCTTTGTGCGGCGGCCTTCTGGGCAGTTGCGGCCGCGAGCTTCGCAGCTTTTGCCTCGGCTGCTTTGGTTTCATCGGCGCGAATCTCGGACAGACGCTTCTGGACGTCCGACGAGTAGGTGTATTGCGCTGTGCGCTGCTTGGAGAGATCGATTTCCGGTGCCATTGGGCCGGTGGTCTTCACGCCACGGAGCGACACCCACATCGCCTTCAGCGGATTGGTCAGTGCTGCATCGGCCGCAGTCGGCTCGTAGCCGCAGTGAGCCATACAGTCCGCACACTTTGCATACTTGCCGGTGCCGTAGGTTTCCCAGTCGGTGGTTTCCATCAGTTCCTTGAAGGTCTTGGTGTAGCCTTCACCCAGCTGGTAGCAGGGCTTCTGCCATCCGAAGATGTTGCGCGCAGGCATGCCCCAAGGCT
>JAPLPA010000387.1 GCA_026400415.1 Afipia sp.
TGCGGGCTCCTGACCTTCCACGAGACGGAACGAAACCTTGGCCGACGCTTCGGCGGGAATAACGGTCTTGGAGCCCTCGCCCGTATAGCCGCCGACGATGCCGTTGATGTCGCATGTGGGGCGCGAAGAAATTTGCTCGATCAGCAGACGATCTTTCTCGCCAGCCGGCACTGACAGGCCGATGGGTTTCAGAAAACTATCAGCCGAAAGATTCAGACCTTTCCATTGCGCCAAGATATCCGGCGGTAAATCCTTCACGCCGTCGTAAAACCCCGGAATGGTGATCCGTCCGTTGTCATCAAACAAGCCACCCAGAATACGTGTCAGCACGCGTATCGGGTTCTGCGCGCCGCCGCCGAAAATACCGGAATGCAGATCGCGGTTCGCAGCCTTGATCTTCACCTCTTCATAAACGAGACCGCGTAGCGAGGTCGTGATCGCAGGTGTGTTCTGGTCCCACATACCGGTGTCGCAGACGAGCACGAAATCGGCAGCGAGGTCTTTCTTGTGCTTGTCGAGGAAAGGCCCGAAATTCTTCGAACCGATCTCTTCTTCGCCTTCGATCAGGATCGTCACGTTGAGCGGCAGCGAACCGGTCACGTTTTTCCACGCACGGCAGGCCTCAACAAAAGTCATCAACTGGCCTTTGTCGTCTTCGGCCCCCCGCGCAACTATGATCTTTCGGCCGTCGGCATGATCGGTGACGATGGGCTCGAACGGCGGGCGATGCCATAGGCTGAGCGGATCGACCGGCTGCACGTCGTAGTGGCCATAGAACAGCACGTGCGCGCCGCCCTTGACGCCATTGCTCTTGCCGACGATGGCCGGATGCCCTGCAGTCGGGCGAACATCGGTCGCAAAGCCAATCGTTGCGATGTCGGCCGCGAGATGATCCGCAGCTTTCTTGCAATCGTCGTTGAATGCCGCGTCGGCAGAGATCGACTTGATACGCAGCAATGAAAAAAGCCGCTCGAGGCTTTTGTCGAAGTCGGCATCGATGCGGTCGAGCACCGCAGGTAGAGAGTTGGTCGTGGCCATACCGCGTTCCCAAAATCGTCGAAATGATGTTAGCGCCGTAAAATGCCGCCAAGCGCGCCGCGCACGATCGAGCGGCCAATCGAACCGCCGATTGAACCTGCGACCGATTTGCCGAGACCGGCGACAACATCGCCCGCGACTTTATTGGTCACGGAGCGTGTCACGTTTCGCGCGATGGATTGCGCCGTCGACAGCTTCCCGCGCGGCGTATTGGTCCCGAAGATCGTACCGACGATCGAACCGATTTGCCCGAGGACACCACCGCCCGCTGGCGCGCCACCTTCCGCAGGTGCTGCCGTTGTCGATATCCGCTTCTGAAGCATTTCGTAGGCGGATTCTGAATCGATGGTGGTGTCGTATTTGCCCTTCACAGGGCTCGCCGCCATGATCGCCTTGCGTTCGTCCGGCGTAATCGGTCCGATGCGAGCGGTCGGCGGCCTGATCATGATGCGCTCGACCATGGACGGTGTTCCGTTGCCTTCAAGGAAGGACACAAGCGCTTCGCCCTTGCCCAATTCTGTGATGACCTTCGCGGTGTCCAGCTTCGGATTCGGCCGAAACGTCTGGGCGGCGGCCAGGACGGCCTTTTGATCGCGCGGTGTAAAGGCGCGAAGCGCGTGCTGCACGCGGTTTCCGAGCTGTGAGAGAATTTTATCCGGCACGTCGATGGGGTTTTGCGTAACGAAATAGATGCCGACGCCTTTTGAGCGGATCAGGCGCACCACCTGCTCGATTTTGTCCATCAGCGCTTTCGGCGCATCGTCGAACAGCAGATGCGCTTCGTCGAAAAAGAACACCAGTTTCGGCTGCGGCGGATCGCCGACCTCCGGAAGCTGCTCGAACAATTCCGACATCATCCATAGTAAAAAGATCGCATAGAGCTTCGGCGACGTCATGAGCTTGTCGGCGACCATTATGTTGATCATGCCGCGGCCATTGGCGTCGGTCCGCATGAAATCCTTCAGCTGAAGCGCCGGTTCGCCGAAGAATTTATCCGCGCCCTGATTTTCCAGAACCAGAAGCTGGCGCTGGATCGTCCCAACCGTCGCCTTGGTGACGTTACCAAATGTCTGTGCGGACTTCCGGATCGGGTCCAGAGGGTCTGCGGCGTCATCCTTCCCTGTGCCCGGGACGATCGCATCGAGAAGCGCGCGCAGGTCTTTCATATCGAGCAGCGCAAGACCGTTTTGGTCGGCAACACGGAAGGCGACATTGAGGACGCCCTCTTGAACGTCGTTCAATTGCAGCATCTGCGACAACAGTAACGGCCCCATCTCGGAGACCGTAGCGCGCACGGGATGGCCCTGCTCGCCGAACACGTCCCAGAATACGGTCGAAAACTTGTCAGGCTGGAATGTCAGTCCCATATCCTTGGCGCGGCTAAGTATAAAATCCTTCGGCTCGCCCATTGCCGAGATGCCGGAGAGGTCGCCCTTGATGTCGGCAGCAAATACCGGCACGCCGGCACGCGCAAAACCTTCCGCCATGACCTGAAGCGACACCGTTTTTCCGGTACCAGTCGCGCCCGTGACGAGACCGTGGCGGTTTGCGAGCGCCAGAGTCAAAAAAGCAGGCTGATCGCCCTTGCCTATGAAGATCGCCTTGTCCGTATCGGCCGATTTCCCGCCGTTGCTGTCGGCAGCTTTCGTGGTCGGAGCAACTTTTGCAACGGAAGCTGCCTTCGGAGTCTTCGATGCCGGTGACTTCGCCATTGGTTCGCCTCTCGCGGCTTGTCTGTCAGCCGCATTATGCGGAATTCGGTCGCGCATGGCGCATACTGCCGCATCTTGCAGGCTACATTTAGCGGGTCAACCCGTCGCAGGGCCGCAGGTAGCATAAGTGAGTACCGTACGCGCGGAATCTTGAGCGCCGAAAATCACAATTGAACGAATTTTTCGGCGCAAGACGAGAAATTTCCATGCCGTAGCCGCACCGCTTCGCCCGGAAGCGTGTTTTTTGAAACAAAACGGAAATTTCTTCGTAATTTTCTGCCGTCCGAAAGATGGTTCCATGCCAGTTCGTCAAAACAGATCAGAAATCACCGCCGGTCTTGCATCGCGGCAACACTTTGAAATTGATCGAACGCGAAGTATGCATTCACGTCATCGGGTCACTTGTAATTCTCAACGCGCGCGCTCAAGATAAAATCATAAATAACGATCCGGTCCTCAACCGGAATTTGGCGGGGCTTTTCATGGACGAGTCGATTTGCAATCTGGCTGTCGCGGCCGGGACTGGAAACTTTGCGGTCGGCGAAACGATGATTGTCATGCGCAAGATTGTTTCGATTGACTGAAAATGCCAAGCCTGTCGCGCGTCGTCTGAACTTAATTTGTAATTAGAGTCGTTAGTTTAAATCCAATGTCATATCCAATTTCGAAGATCGACGGGCTTGGTCCGCAACCTGCGGCAAAACTCAAGGCCGTTGGCATTCGGACAACGGAAGGGCTTCTGAAGAACGCCGCGTCTGCTAAAGCGCGAAAGACGCTTTCCGCTAAAACAGGCCTCGGCGAACAGCAGCTTCTCGAATGGGCCAACACCGCGGCCATGATGAGCGTGCCGGGCATCAGCACGGGCAAGGCTGGATTGATCCGAGCCTCCGGGGTCAATACGGTGCGTGAACTGGCGATGCGCAATCCCGGCCGCCTCGCGCAGGCGATGCGAAAAATCAACGACGACAAGAAATTCGTCAGAGTTCTTCCTTCCGAAAAATCACTGGCCAAACTGATCGAAAACGCCGGCAAGTTGCCGCACAAGATTAGCTATTGAGCGCCAGTCGCCTTGACTCCCCGAGACGGACGCCGCAAATCGACCGGATGACGGTCAAATCCACCTCTGCCGCAGCAACTTTGCGACATCCCCGTTCGGCGTTCGCATCGTTGCTCGCGCGACCCATCCCCATTGTGATGGGCATTCTCAATGTGACACCGGATTCGTTCTCCGACGGCGGAAAGTTCCTCTCGCCGAAACCAGCGCATGAGCAAGCAAAGCTCATGATCGCCGAAGGTGCCGCGATTCTGGACATCGGCGCGGAATCCACGCGTCCTTACGGCGCCGCGCCGGTGACGGCGGACGAAGAAATGCAGCGGCTTCGCCTCATCCTGCCGAAAGTGGCAGCGCTCGGCGTGCCGGTTTCGATCGACACGATGAAAGCGGGCGTTGCAGCATGGGCGCTCGACTCAGGCGCGACCATCGTCAACGATGTCTGGGGATTGCAGCGCGACTCCGACATGGCCAAGGTTGTCGCCGAGCGCAACGTGCCCGTGATTATGATGCACAATCGTGACACCGTCGATCCATCGCTCGACATCATGAAAGACATCGCTGCTTTTTTCGCGCGGTCGCTCGATGTCGCCGCCAAAGCGGGAATTTCCCAAACCAATATTGTGCTTGACCCCGGCATCGGCTTTGGCAAGACGCCGGAACAGAGCATGACTGCGCTGGCGCGTTTGAGCGAATTACAGACATTCGGCGCACCCCTGCTTGTCGGCGCGTCACGCAAGCGCTTTATCAGCATTGTCGCTCAGTCAGAGCCAAATGAACGGCTTGGCGGCTCGATCGCTGCCCATCTTCTCGCGGCACAAGGCGGAGCACGCATCATCCGTGCACATGACGTAGCTGAAACAGTGCAGGCGCTTCAGGTTGCGGCAGCGATTGGAAACCGGCGATGAGCGACATCATCTTCATCAA
>JAPLPA010000378.1 GCA_026400415.1 Afipia sp.
CACCGGCGGCATTTCGATCAAGCCTGCGGCCAGCATGGAAGACATGAAGGGCGACATGGCGGGCGCCGCCTGCGTCGTCGGCCTGATGCAATCGCTTGCCGCGCGCAAGGCGAAGGTCAATGCCATCGGCGCCATCGGTATTGTCGAGAACATGCCCGACGGCAACGCGCAGCGGCCGGGCGATATCGTCACGTCAATGTCGGGCCAGACCATCGAGATCATCAACACCGATGCCGAAGGCCGGCTCGTGCTGTGCGACGTGCTGCACTACATCGGCGAACGTTTCTCGCCCAAATTCATGATCGATCTGGCGACTCTGACCGGCGCGATCATCGTCGCGCTCGGCCAGGAATACGCCGGCATGTTCTCCAATGACGACAAGCTCTCGGATCGTCTGACGAAGGCTGGTCTTGCGACCGGCGAACGCGTCTGGCGCATGTGGCGCATGCCGCTGTCGCCGTTCTACGACAAGATGATCGATTCAAAATTCGCCGACATGAAGAACACCGGCGGCCGTTACGGCGGCTCGATCACGGCGGCGCAGTTCCTGCACCGCTTTGTCGGCAAGACGCCGTGGGCGCATCTCGACATCGCCGGCACCGCCATGGGTTCGCCGCAGACCGACACCAACCGCAGCTGGAGTTCGGGCTGGGGCGTGCGGCTGCTCGATCAACTGGTGGCGGATCACTACGAAGACTAAGCTACTGCGTCAGATGCCCACCAACGTTGCCCCGCTGGGATAGAGGTAGGATGAATTTCGAGGACGATATCGCAGCAGTACGGCGCATCGATGCCGTGCATCGCATTCTTGAGGTTGTCTGCCGCACCACTGGCATGGGTTTCGCCGCTGTCGCACGCGTAACGGAGGAGCGGTGGGTCTGCTGTGCCGTTCGCGATGAAATCAGTTTCGGACTTGAGCCCGGCGGCGAACTCAAGGTCGAAACCACGATCTGCCACGAAATCCGCCAGCATCAAAAAGCGGTCGTGATCAACAATGTCGCCGAGGATGGCACCTACTGCGGCCATCAGACGCCTGCGATGTACGGCTTTCAAAGCTACATTTCGATGCCGATCAAACGCAAGGACGGCACCTTCTTTGGCACCCTCTGCGCCATCGATCCCAAGCCGGCGAAGCTGAATACGCTCGAAGTCGTCGGGATGTTCGAACTGTTTGCCGAACTGATCGGCAC
Organism: Afipia sp.; assembly: GCA_026400415.1. Taxonomy (GTDB): domain Bacteria; phylum Pseudomonadota; class Alphaproteobacteria; order Rhizobiales; family Xanthobacteraceae; genus Afipia. The sequence continues at coordinate 1,191 of JAPLPA010000378.1, forward strand.
CCATCTCGATGCCATCGAACAGCTGTCATCAAGCGAAGCCAATCTGCTCGACGAGCGCGCAACGGCGGAGCTGCGCGAGCAGTTCATCGCAGTGCTGGGGCACGATCTGCGCAATCCGCTGGCGTCGCTGTCGTCCGGCGTGAATCTCATCCAGAAGGCAAAGTCCGCCGAACGCGCGGCGGAAATCGGCGTTGCGATGCAAAGCAGCGTCAAGCGCATGGCGCGTCTGATCGACGACCTGCTCGACTTCGCGCGCGGCCGTCTGGGTGGCGGGCTGGCGCTCAATTACGACAAGGAGCTGCTCGCGCTGGTACTCGACCAGGTCGTTGCGGAATTGCGCGCGGGTTATCCCGACCGCAACATCGAGGCCGCGTTTGCGCTTACGCAGGAAGTGCGATGCGACTCCGGCCGGGTGGCGCAGCTGCTTTCCAATCATCTTGGCAACGCCTTGAAGTACGGCGGCCCGGACACGCCGGTTCGTGTCGAGGCCACAATCGGGCAGGGCGAGTTCGAGCTGTCGGTGATCAACAAAGGCGCGCC
>JAPLPA010000481.1 GCA_026400415.1 Afipia sp.
GTCGATCTGTGGCGGCCGATTCTCGAAGACAAGATCGGGCAGCGTCTCGACCAGCTGAAAACTCACACCGAGGATCAAGCTAAATTCGGCGATGCGGTTCACGACCTGCTGACGGCTCTTGAACTCAGCGACGAGCGCAATACCGATCAGGATGAGGACGACCAGCAGGACGACAATCGCGACGGTGACAAGAACGAGTCCGGACAGGAAGGATCGCCGGAAAGCGATTCCGCCGAGGAGATGAACGCCGATCAGGCGCAAGCTTCGACCGAGGAAATGTCCGAGAACGCGATGGACTCTGCGCAGGCCTCTGCCAGCGACACATTCGACGACGCGGAATTTTCCGAGGACGACGAGCCGGGCGAAGCGCAGCGTCCGAACAATCGCGGTGCCAACGAGCAACGCGGCCCCGAATATCATGCGTTCGCGCCGAAGTTCGACGAAGTGGTCGCGGCCGAGGATCTTTGTGAACATGATGAATTGGAACGGCTGCGCAGCTATCTCGACAAGCAGCTCGCGCATCTGCAGCACATCGTCGCGCGGCTTGCGAACCGGCTTCAGCGCAAGCTGATGGCGCAGCAGAATCGCGCATGGGAATTCGATCTCGAAGAGGGAATTCTCGATCCGGCGCGGCTCTCGCGCGTCGTCACCGACCCGCAGCATCCGCTGTCCTTCATGCACGAGAAGGAAGCGACGTTCCGCGACACGGTTGTGACGCTGCTGCTGGACAATTCCGGTTCGATGCGCGGACGGCCCATCACGGTGGCGGCAACCTGCGCCGATATTCTGGCTCGCACGCTCGAGCGTTGCGGCGTCAAGGTCGAGATCCTCGGCTTCACGACGCGGGCATGGAAGGGCGGACAATCGCGCGAGGCATGGTTGGCTGCGGGCAAGCCAGCGGCACCCGGTCGTCTCAATGATCTGCGGCACATCATCTACAAGTCGGCGGACGCGCCCTGGCGTCGTGCGCGCAAGAATCTCGGTCTGATGATGCGCGAAGGTCTCCTGAAAGAGAACATCGACGGCGAGGCGCTCGACTGGGCGCACAAGCGCCTGTTGGGCCGCTCAGAGCAGAGAAAAATTCTGATGATGATTTCGGATGGCGCGCCGGTCGACGACTCGACGCTCTCGGTCAATCCGGGAAATTATCTCGAGCGGCATCTGCGTCACATCATCGAGGAGATCGAGACGCGTTCGCCGGTCGAACTGATTGCCATTGGCATCGGTCACGATGTCACCCGGTATTATCGCCGCGCGGTGACGATCGTCGATGCGGAAGAACTCGGCGGAGCAATCACCGAGAAGCTCGCTGAACTCTTCACCGAGACCCACGATGCGCCAACGCCAAAGCGACGTCGCAAGCTGCATTCCTGAGACATAACGATGAGGCTGACTCGGCGGCGGTTTCTTAGCGGTGCCGCTGCTGTGCTTTACGGCGGCGGCGGGCTTTGGCATTCAAGCGCCGCCGCTCAGGTCGCAACACCTGCTTCCATCTCTCCGGTTGAAGTCAATGCCCGCCCGATCGCGTCCTTCGATCCGCGCGATGCAACGCACGTTCGTTATGGGTCTCTTGAATTCCGCAGCGGGCTTGTTCTGACGTCGTCCTTCAAAGGCTTCGGGGGATTATCGGCGTTGCGCCTCGACAAGAAAGGCGAGCAGTTCATCTCACTGAGCGACAAGGGCGACTGGTTCACCGGGCGACTGGTTTACAGTGGCAAAAATCTGAAAGGTCTGGCGGATGTAAAGTCGGCGCCTATGCTAGGCGGCGACGGCAAGCGGATTGCTTCGCGTGGCTTGTTCGACACCGAATCCCTCGCTTTCGACGGCTCGCATGCCTATGTGGGCATCGAGCGCGTGAATCAGATTTTACGTTTCGATTTCGGCAAAGGCGGTATCGGCTCGCGCGGCGAACCCATCGCGGTGCCGCCCGAATTGAGCAAGCTGCCGTTCAACAAGGGCATCGAATCGCTGGTGTTCGTGCCGAAAGGTCAGCCCCTCGCCGGAACGCTGATCGCCATTTCCGAGCGTGGACTGGATTTATCTGGAAACACATTAGGGTTTTTGATCGGCGGCCCGTCGCCGGGTCAGTTCAGCGTCGTCAGAACGAAGGACTACGACATCAGCGACGCGATGCTGTTGACGTCGGGTGATCTGCTTATTCTGGAGCGAAAATTCTCGATCATGAAGGGCGTCGGGATTCGCATCCGGCGCATCCCGCTTGCATCGGTCAACCCGGAAGCATTGATCGACGGCCCGACGATCTTCGAAGTGGATCTGTCCTATGAGATCGACAACATGGAAGGCATCGACGCACACGTCACCGAAGACGGCGACACCGTACTGACGATGATTTCGGACGACAATTTTTCGATGATTCAGCGAACGCTGCTTTTGCAGTTCACGCTGGTCGATCCATAAACAAAAAAGCCGGGTTTGAGACCCGGCCTTTTTCAATTCAAATGAGATCGAACGATTAGCTGGCTGCAGCCAGCTTCTTCTTTTCGATGGCGCGCTTGAGGACCAGCGCCTTTGGCGACAGGTCTTCCGCCTTCGCCTTGAGCAGGAAGGCGTCGAGGCCGCCGCGATGATCGACCGTCTTGATCGCATTGGTCGAGACACGCAGGCGCACCGAGCGACCGAGCGTGTCGGAGATTAGCGTGACGTTGCAAAGGTTCGGCAGGAACCGCCGCTTGGTCTTGATGTTCGAGTGGCTGACCTTGTGGCCAACCTGAGGCCCCTTGGCCGTCAATTCGCAGCGCCGTGACATAGTCAAATCCTTTGGCGAAATCTTGTGTCTTCCCGGAACCCGTAAGGGCTCGCGCGGGGCTTTAAACCGTCCGTTTTCAGGAACCGCGGAGCTATAAGGGGCTGGCCGCCCAGCGTCAAGGTAACAGGGCAGTTTAACGGCTCAATTCGGGATCCTCATTGGGGCGGCCGGAATCCCGATTTCCGTCGCCAAAACAGGCGTTTCGCCAACATATAAACGACGTATTCCCTGCCGAGATATGACAACAACAGGCTTTCGCCGCAGCCCGAGCTTTTCACCGAATTCGACTGGCGAGCGACAGACCATCGTTGCCGGTCTCGATGCACCCGCCCTAAGGAATTTCCCACAGTGGATGTTTGCAGAATGTCATCGCTTCGTTCGGTTGTCGCCTCAGCCTTGATCTGCGTGGCACTCGCCGCACAGGTCGCTCCGGCTGCGGCGCAAGGACGGCTGGAAGCAGAGTATGAGGCATCGCTCGGTGCGCTCGTGATCGGCAAAGGGAATTGGGTCGTCGATGTCGGCGCCGATCAGTTTTCCGCAACGGTGACGGCCGGGACTGCCGGTGTCTTGAAGTCGCTTGGCAGCGGTACCGGAACCGGCGCGTCCAACGGCCGGATCGTCGCAGGTCAATTGGTGCCGGCGAATTATTTATCGACGATCGACTACGGCCCCA
>JAPLPA010000423.1 GCA_026400415.1 Afipia sp.
GGTCGGCGTGCCTTCGTCGTCGATGGAAAGCGAGCCGCGCCGCGCCGAGATCGTGCCGTCATCGACAACCGTCACGCCTTTGGCCGCAACCTGCTGACCCATCAGGCCTGCAAAGGCGGAGGTTTGCTTGCGGTTGAAATCGCCTTCAAGTCCGTGACCGACCGCTTCGAGCAGCATCACACCGGGCCAGCCTGGTCCGAGTACGACATCCATTTCGCCTGCAGGAGCAGGCACCGATTCCAGATTGACCATGGCCTGACGGATCGCCCCGTCGGCTGCCGAGCGCCACGCCTTGGTGTCGATGAAACGCGCATAGCCTTCACGTCCGCCGTAGCCATGGCTGCCGGTTTCCTGGCGGTCGCCATTGCCCGCGACGACCGACACGTTGACGCGAACCAACGGGCGGATGTCGCGATAGCTCGCCCCATCGGGCCGAAGGATTTCGACAATCTGCCACGATGCGCCGAGACTGACCGAGACCTGCCGCACGCGCGGATCCTTGTCGCGCACATAGGCGTCGATCTCGGCGAGTAATTTCACTTTTGTTTCGAACGCGACGCCATCGAGCGGATTTTCATCGCCATAGAGCCGGACATTCGTGTGAGGCGGCGCGGATGCAAATGTCCCGCTGTAGCCGCCGCGCACAGCATGAACGGCGTCGGCGGCACGGCCGAGCGCCGATAGGGAAACGTCGGACGAATGGGCGTAGCCGACCGCGTCGTCCTTGACGGCGCGTAATCCGAAGCCCTGCGCGGTGTCATAGGTCGCCTGCTTCAACCTGCCATTGTCGAAGCCGAGGCCTTCGGACTGACGGTATTCAAGAAACAGCTCACCATCGTCAGCGCCCGTCAATCCGCGCACGACCTCTTTCCGCACTTCGTCGCGGTCGAGGCCTGCGCGCTCCAGCAGGGAGGTGGTCGCTGAAATGTCGGATGGTGTGGTCATGGCAACTCCAGACGCGCGAGATCAGATGTCCAAGATAGGTACGAATGGAGGCAAGCGCGAGTGTCGAGGTGTCAGCGCGATCAAGGCAGCTTGTCGTAGCCTTCGCCGATGCCCTTAAGACTTAGCGGAAAACCGATGCCTTCTTCGGGTGTCTCGAAAATGATGAAGGTTGCGGTTTTGGCGGTTTTGAGCTGACCCAGCAGTTTGTCGTCCATCACGACTTCGGCAACGCAGCCATTCGGGAGGCAGCGCACGAACCCCGCGCGGCCGACATCCGCATTGTCGAGTTTCAACCCGAGACCCGACGGAAGCAGCACGCCGAGCGGCGCGACAACGCGCATCAGTTTGCTTTTCTGATCTGCAGTCTTGAGGATGATGACGGTCAGACCTGCATTGGAGCGGTCTTCTGCAACCACGCTCTGAATCAGCGCGCATTGCTCCGATTGGGCACCCGCCGGGGTGTCGCAACGAATCTGCCAATCGCCGAAGGTCGCTTTGACAGCGCCTTGGGCCGCCGCAGGCGCAGTCATCGCGCTAAAAAGCCAGATCGTGGCGCAAATAGCAGCCCAGAAGGACGCCGCCGCGCGCCCGCGGCGGATCGGAAAATTGTTCGGCACGCTGAAAACTCGCTGATCAGAAAGGCCCATCAGGTCCAATCCCTTGGCAGTTTGACGGAAATGACGGCGTCTTGAGGGCAATCGGCAGCAGTATCGGACCTGAACGCCGAGGCGAATCGTGCTTCGGCTGCGCAACTCCGCCGTGGGTACATCGGACAATTCGCCTGTCAAGCATCCCGGCGATTGAAGGCCCGGTTTATGCCCTTTTGCCAAGGGGTTTCAGAGAGATTTCCCCGCATCCCGACACCTTATTACGTGCATTGCAGCAGGCGCGGAATTATGGTTTGAGAAGCTGGAAATTCGATGCGTTCTAACCTTTGGCCAATGGTCAAAGGTTAGACCGCGACGGAAAACAGGTCGCTGTAAGCAGGACTTGCCGCCCGGCAGGACTTTACCGTGACAAGAGCAGGAGCGAGAGCGGCATGAAGATGTCGAAAGACCAGACTGGCCGCCGGATTCTGGGTTTCGCTGTGGTTGCCAGCATCCTTGCTGCGGCCGGTGCAGCATTCGCCGGGACTGGACAGCCGACACCTTGGGAAGTGACGCTCCAGGGCTCTGCCTCCCCGGTGATGGACAACATCATCTGGTTTCACAATTTCCTGTTTTGGCTGATCACCGCAATTACGATTTTTGTTCTGATCCTGCTGATCATCGTCGCGGTCAAATTCAACGCCAAAGCCAATCCTGTTCCGTCCAAGACGACTCACAACACGCTGATCGAAGTCGCATGGACGATCATCCCCGTGCTCATTCTGGTCGGTATCGCGGTGCCGTCGTTCCGGCTTCTGTTTCAGGAACTGGACATTCCAAAGGCGGATCTGACAATCAAGGCCACCGGCAAACAGTGGTACTGGACTTACGCCTATCCCGATAACGGCAAGTTCGAATTCGACTCGCTGCTGGTTGCCGACAAGGCACCACGCCTTCTCGGTGTCGACAATGAAGTCGTCGTTCCGGTGAACAAGGTCATCCGCGTTCAAGTTACGGGTGCCGACGTGATCCACGCATTCGCTATTCCATCCTTCGGCATCAAGATTGACGCCGTTCCGGGTCGCCTCAACGAGACGTGGTTCAAGGCGACGAAGGAAGGCATGTTCTACGGCCAGTGTTCGGAATTGTGCGGCAAGGATCACGCCTTCATGCCGATCGCAATTCGTGTCGTGAACGATCAGGAATTTGCGGCATGGGTGGAAGCGGCGAAGAAGAAGTTCGCCAGCAACCCGACAAATGAATTTGCTTCGATCGGCTCTGCAGCGCGCTGAGCACACGGACCAACGACGCACCGCAAGGTGTTCTAAGTTTCTAGGTTGACGGACTGCAAGGTTCAAAGGATTCGAAAATGGCCACCTCCGCTGCTGCTCACGCCCATGACGACCACGCGCACGATCACCCGACCGGGTGGCGTCGTTACGTCTATTCGACGAACCATAAGGACATCGGCACGATGTACCTTATCTTCGCGATCATCGCGGGCATCATCGGCGGCGCAATGTCGATCGCGATCCGCATCGAGCTGATGTATCCGGGCGTGCAGTTATTCCACGAATCCCACACCTACAACGTGTTCGTCACATCGCACGGTCTCATCATGATCTTCTTCATGGTAATGCCAGCCATGATCGGCGGCTTCGGCAACTGGTTCGTGCCGCTGATGATCGGCGCGCCCGACATGGCGTTCCCGCGCATGAACAATGTGTCCTTTTGGCTGTTGCCTGCGTCTTTCGCGCTGCTTCTGATATCGACCTTCGTTGAGGGCGAACCCGGCGGAAATGGCGTCGGGGCAGGCTGGACCATTTACGCGCCTCTTTCGACGACCGGCCATCCGGGACCGGCTGTCGACTTTGCAATTCTGTCGCTGCATCTCGCCGGTGCGTCGTCCATTCTCGGCGCGATCAACTTCATCACCACGATCTTCAACATGCGCGCGCCTGGCATGACGCTGCACAAGATGCCGTTGTTCGTGTGGTCGATTCTCGTCACCGTGTTCCTGTTGTTGCTTGCACTGCCGGTGCTGGCCGGTGCGATCACGATGCTGCTGACGGACCGCAACTTCGGCACCACGTTCTTCTCGGCTGAAGGCGGAGGCGATCCGGTGCTGTTCCAACATCTGTTCTGGTTCTTCGGGCATCCCGAAGTCTACATTCTGATTTTGCCAGGCTTCGGCATGATCTCGCAGATCGTCTCGACCTTCTCGCGCAAGCCTGTGTTTGGCTATCTCGGCATGGCCTATGCGATGGTCGCCATTGGTGCCATCGGCTTCGTCGTCTGGGCTCATCATATGTACACGGTCGGCATGTCGTCTGCGACGCAGGCTTACTTCGTCGCGGCCACCATGGTGATCGCGGTGCCGACCGGCGTGAAGATATTCTCGTGGATCGCCACGATGTGGGGTGGCTCGATCGAGTTCAAGACGCCGATGGTGTGGGCCATGGGCTTCATCTTCCTGTTCACGCTGGGCGGCGTGACCGGTGTCGTGCTGGCAAACGCTGGCGTCGATCGCGTTCTGCAGGACACATATTACGTCGTCGCGCACTTCCACTATGTGCTGTCGCTCGGTGCCGTGTTCGCCATCTTCGCTGGCTGGTACTACTGGTTCCCGAAGATGTACGGCTACATGTACTCGGAATTCGTCGGCAAGCTGCATTTCTGGGTGACGTTCGTTGGCGTCAATCTCGTTTTCTTCCCGCAGCACTTCCTCGGCCTGTCAGGCATGCCGCGCCGTTACGTCGATTATCCCGATGCGTTTGCGGGATGGAATCTGGTGTCGTCGATCGGCTCCTATATCTCCGGTTTCGGCGTTCTGATTTTCATCTTTGGTGTGGTGCAGGCGTTCGTAAAGAAAGTGCCTGCCGGCAATAATCCGTGGGGCGCCGGTGCCACCACGCTGGAATGGACGCTGTCGTCGCCGCCGCCGTTCCATCAGTTCGAAGTTCTGCCGCGCGTTCAGTAAGCGCAGCGTGTGAAAATCATCCGCCAAAGCCTTGCGGCTTTCGGCGGGTGACGTTTTAGAGGAAGTGAGACCGACTTTGTCGATTGTCGACCATCACGCGATCGATCTGACGCCGCGCATTTCGGAAGCGGGTGTGGCCGACTATGTGGCGTTGATGAAGCCGCGCGTAATGTCGCTGGTCGTGTTTACCGCACTGGTCGGGCTTTTAATCGCACCAGGCCACCTTCATCCGGTTCTCGCCATCACCTCGATCCTGTGCATCGCCGTCGGTGGCGGCGCAGCGGGTGCGCTGAACATGTGGTACGAGGGCGATATCGACGCGCTGATGTCACGCACAGCGAATCGTCCGATTCCACGGGGACGCGTCACGCCCGGCGAAGCATTGGCCTTCGGCCTCACCCTTGCGTTCTTCTCTGTCATGACGCTGGGCGTTCTCGTCAACTGGCTGTCGGCCGGATTGCTGGCGTTCACGATTTTCTTTTATGTTGTGATCTACACGATGTTGCTGAAGCGCTGGACCGCGCAGAACATCGTGATCGGCGGCGCGGCCGGTGCATTGCCGCCAGTGGTCGCATGGGCCGCAGCAACGGGGTCGCTGTCTCCAGAGCCCATCTTGCTGTTTCTCATTATTTTCCTTTGGACGCCGCCGCACTTCTGGGCGCTGGCGCTGTTTCGCACCGACGACTACGGGCGCGCCAACGTCCCCATGCTGCCGAATGTCGCCGGTCCCGATGCGACACGCCTGCAGATTCTTCTTTATACAGTTCTGCTGGTGACGGTTGCCGCGGCACCTTGGCCGCTCGGTTATTTTGACGCAGTGTACGGCGTTACGTCGCTGGCGCTTGGCGCCGGGATGATGTGGCTGGCCATCAAGGTCTATCGCCATCGCAACGGAAGCGCCGCGCTGCGCGCGACGAGGCAGCTCTTCAAATTTTCGATCCTTTATCTGTTCATGCTGTTTGCGGTGTTGCTGCTTGAAGTCGTGGCGGCGTCGATTGCGCGGGCATGGTCATGAGCGCGCGCGCCGTGAAAAAAGGCAGTCCCGCTAAAAGCAAAAAGCAGCCTAAAGGCATTGTTTTGACGCCGAAGCAGAAAACACGGCAGCGCGAACGCTCCATTGCGATCGCGCTGTCCCTTGGGGTTCTGGTGATATTGTTCTTCGCGGTCACGCTGGTCAAAGGGCCAGCCGTGCTGACGCGGCCGATGTGACGGACAGGACAATTCAGCTATGACCCAGCAGCCCAACACCATCCGAAAGACGCAGTCGAAAAACCGCGACATCATGGTGGCGTCGATCTGCGGCTTCGTCGTGGCTTTCATGGTGGGCGCATCTTACGCTGCCGTACCGTTTTACAACTGGTTCTGCCGCACGACCGGCTTCAACGGCACCACGCAAGTTGCTACATCGGCACCTGGATCGTCACTGGAGCGAACCATCTCGGTGCGCTTCGATTCCAACATCAGTGGCGGCCTGCCGTGGAAATTCGAGGCAGAAAAAACGGCGGTCAATGTCAAGATCGGCGAAGTCGTTACTGTTTATTACACTGTGACCAATCAGGCAGCGCGCGCGACGACCGGGCAGGCGGCTTATAACGTCGCCCCTCTGACGGTCGGGTCGTATTTCCAGAAGATCAATTGCTTCTGCTTCACCGAGCAGACATTCGCGCCCGGTGAGAAGCGCGAACTGGCGGTGGTTTTCTATGTCGATCCGAAGCTCGCCGAGAATCACGACTACGACGAATTGAATTCGATCACGCTGTCCTACACGTTCTATCCCGTGCGCGATCCTGAACCGAAGCCGATTGCGGCAACGGAGCCGGATAAACGCAAGGGCAGTCTCTAACGGAATCTGCTAATACACCTGGAACACGCGCCGGCCTTGACCGGCACCGCTCACGGAGAAACCACAATGGCTGACGCTCACGCCAAACATCACGACTATCATCTCGTCGATCCGAGCCCGTGGCCGATCGTCGGATCGGTCTCGGCGTTTATCATGGCCGTCGGTGCCATTTCCTGGATGCATCATATGTATGCCGCAGCACCTTTGGTGTTCGGTGTGGGCACTGTCGGCGTGCTCTACACAATGGCGAGCTGGTGGGCGGATGTTATCCGGGAAGCGACCTACAAGGGCGATCACACGCGCGTGGTGCAGCTTCATCACCGCTATGGAATGATCCTGTTCATCGCCTCCGAAGTCATGTTCTTCGTGGCGTGGTTCTGGGCCTATTTCAACTCCGCGCTGTTTCCAGCCGATCCCGTTCATGCCACGCGCGACGCGCTGTTCGGCGGTGTGTGGCCACCGAAGGGCATCGAGACGTTCGATCCGTGGCATCTTCCGCTGCTCAACACGCTGATCCTGCTTACATCGGGAACCACGGTGACATGGGCGCATCACGCGTTGCTGGAAGGCGACCGTCAGGGTGTGAAGTGGGGATTGATCCTCACCTGCGTTCTCGGCGCGTGCTTCACGTGTGTACAGGCCTACGAATACAGCCACGCTGCATTCGCTTTCTCGGGCAACATCTACGGCGCGACCTTCTTCATGGCGACCGGCTTCCATGGTTTCCACGTGCTGGTCGGCACAATCTTCCTGCTGGTCTGCCTGCTGCGCGTCTATGCCGGACAGTTTACGCCGAAGCAGCATCTCGGCTTCGAATTCGCCGCGTGGTACTGGCACTTCGTCGACGTGGTGTGGTTGTTCCTGTTCATCTGCATCTATGTCTGGGGACATGGACCCGAAGGCGTGGCGCACGCAGGCGGCCATTGATCGCACGTTAAAAATGAAGTTAAGGGCGGCTTCGAGCCGCCCTTTTTCGTTGGAAAGAGACGTCATGCAACAGCACGCTCCCGCGACACTGTCGCAGACCGCGATGCGAGGCCTCGCCTGCAAGTGTCCGCGCTGCGGCGAAGGCAAACTCTATGACGGGTTTCTCAAATTGCGGACGCGGTGCGAATCCTGCGGGCTCGATTACGGATTTATAGATGCCGGCGATGGACCTGCGATCTTCATCATCATGATCGCGGGATTCATCGTCGTGGCCGCCGCCCTGATCGTCGAAATCAAATATCAGCCACCGTTCTGGTTGCATGCCGCCTTGTGGATTCCGCTTATACTGGCCACAACGCTGTGGCCGCTGCGTGCGATGAAATCGTTGTTGATTGCCTTGCAATTTCATCACAAGGCGGCCGAAGGCCAATTGGTCATGCGCAAGCCCGAATGACCCGTACGAAAAAATTAGCCGCGTCACGGCCGCGAAGTATCTGGGGCCTCGCCCTCATCGCTCTTGTAATGGTGTCGGTGCTGATTGGCCTCGGTGTCTGGCAATTGCATCGCAAAGACGAGAAGCGCGCGCTGATCGCGGCGCTTACCGATCGGCTGGCGGCTGCGCCCGTCCCGCTGCCGCCAAAATCGAAATGGAAAAATCTGAATCCCGCGCACGACGAATTCACACGCGTCAAATTTCAAGCGACTCTCTATACTCGCTCGCAGACAAAGGTTTACAGTACCGGCTCGGCGCTGCGAACCGACATTTCCGGTCTCGGCACGTTTGTCTTCGCGCCCGCGCGGCTGAGCGATGGGTCAGATGTCGTCGTCAGTCGCGGCTTCGTGCCGGATGGCGCGGATATTCCGAAATTGATGCCGCAGGTATTTGAACTCACGGGATACCTTCGCTTTCCCGAAAAGGCCGGCTGGTTCACGCCACATGAGGACAGTTCAAAACGTCTCTGGTTCGTGCGCGATCCTGTGGCGATGGCGAGGGCCAGCGACTGGGGCGAGGTCGCGCCATTTTATATCGATCTGGAAAAGCAAATTCCTGCGGCGGCCCTGCCGAAAGCCGGTCCACTTGAGGTCCACCTGAAAGACGACCATTTGCAATATGCGATCACGTGGTTTGGACTTGCGCTGGCCGTTGCGGCCTCATTCGGCGTTTGGCTGTTCGGTCAGCGGCGAACGCGATAGCGATCCCAAAGCTGGGGTATGGCTTCTTGTGAGGGGGGAGCGCAGCCGATATGGTGCGGCTCGATTTCACCCGGCGTGAACTCGATCATCCATATTTATCAAAGGCTTATCTCGGCGTAAGCCTTTGGAGGGCGACTTGACGGTCTATATCTCGACCCGGGGCGAAGCGCCCAAACTTGGCTTTTGTGACGTAATGCTGACGGGGCTTGCCCGCGACGGCGGACTTTACGTGCCTGAAGTCTGGCCGCAGCTCGACCGCGAGACCATCGCCGGATTTTTCGGACGGCCCTATTGGGAAGTTGCCGTCGAGGTGATCCAACCGTTCGTCGCCGGTGAAATCTCAGACGCAGACCTTGGGCGCATGGCCGCCGAAGCCTATGCGACGTTTCGTCATCCTGCGGTGGTGCCGCTCGATCAAATCAGCTCGCACCAATTTGTACTGGAGCTTTTCCACGGGCCGACGCTCGCGTTCAAGGACGTGGCGATGCAGTTGCTGGCGCGTTTGATGAACCATGTACTGGCCAAACGCAATCAACGCACAACCATCGTTGTTGCAACGTCCGGCGATACCGGTGGCGCTGCCGTCGATGCGTTCGCCGGTCGCGACAATGTCGATCTGATCGTACTGTTCCCGAACGGACGGATTTCCGATGTGCAGCGGCGCATGATGACGACATCGGGTGCGGCGAACGTTCATGCACTCGCGATCGACGGTCATTTCGACGATTGTCAGGGACTCGTTAAAGCTCTGTTCAACAATCACAAGTTTCGCGACGTTGTCTCATTGTCGGCTGTGAATTCGATCAACTGGGCGCGCATCGTAGCGCAGGTGGTTTATTATTTTACGTCCGCGGTGGCGCTTGGTGCGCCAGCGCGCGATGTCGACTTCACTGTACCGACCGGAAATTTCGGCGACGTTTTTGCGGGCTATGTTGCCAAGCGCATGGGTCTGCCAGTGCGACGGCTGCGTATTGCTTCGAACGTCAACGATATTCTGGTACGCACGCTCAAGACTGGAATCTACGAGGTGCGTGATGTCCATGCCACCGCGTCGCCCTCGATGGACATTCAGATTTCCTCGAATTTTGAACGTTTGATCTTTGAGGCATCCGGTCGCGACGGCGCAGTTGTGCGTGCTTTGATGGGATCGCTGGCACAGTCAGGACGGTTTGTTTTGCCGGACGCAGTTCTTGCAAACATCCGCAAGGATTTCGATGCCGGACGCGCAGATGAAACCGAGACCAGCGTGGCGATCCGCACGCTTTGGCGCGAATGCGGCGATCTGGTCGATCCTCATACCGCTGTAGCGCTGGCTGTTGCCGAGCAAGACAAGCCGGTATCGACCGTGCCTAACATCGTGCTGTCCACTGCCCATGCGGCAAAATTTCCGGACGCCGTCGAGGCGGCCTGCGGAGTTCGTCCGGCGCTGCCGGTGTGGCTCGATGGACTCATGACGAAGCCCGAACAGATCAAAGTCATGAAAAACGACCAAAGCGAAGTCGAACGGTTTGTGCTCTCGGTCAGCCGCGCGGCCAAGCAAGGAGTGTCTCGATGAGTGTCGGTATCACCAAACTCGACTCAGGCCTGACCGTTATCACCGACACCATGCCGCATCTGGAAACGGCAGCGCTCGGAGTGTGGACCGGCGTCGGCGGCCGCGACGAGAAGCCAGACGAGCATGGCATGTCGCATCTCCTCGAACATATGGCGTTCAAAGGTACGACGACACGAACTTCGCGTGAGATCGTTGAGCAGATCGAAGCCGTCGGCGGCGACCTCAATGCTGCGACTTCGACTGAGACCACAGCGTATTATGCGCGTGTGCTGAAAGCGGACGTGCCGCTGGCGCTCGACGTGTTGTCGGACATTCTCGCAAATCCAGCGTTCGAAGCCGACGAGCTTGAACGCGAGAAAAGTGTCATCGCTCAGGAAATCGGTGCCGCACAGGATACGCCGGACGATGTGGTGTTCGAGCATCTCAACGAGCTTTGCTATCCGGATCAGCCGCTCGGCCGCTCGTTGCTCGGGACACCGCAAACGCTGGCCGGCATCACGCGTGATGGTCTGCGTAACTACCTGACGACGCATTATCGCGGCCCCGAAATGGTCGTCGCAGCAGCCGGCGCGGTCGATCACAAGAAAGTTGTGGCCGAAGTTGAAAGGCGTTTTGCTAGTTTTGATGGCTCGCCATCGCCGAAGTCCGCGCCTGCGATGTTCGGAAAGGGCGGGTCACGTGTGATTCACCGCGATCTTGAGCAGGCTCATCTGACGCTTGCGCTAGAAGGCTTGCCGCAGAAGGACCTGGCGCTGTTCAGCCTTCAGGTCTTCGCCAATATTCTGGGCGGCGGCATGTCGTCGCGGCTGTTTCAGGAAGTGCGCGAGAAACGAGGCCTTTGCTATTCGATCTACGCTTTCCACGCGCCGTATTCCGACACCGGGTTCTTCGGTCTTTATACCGGGACAGACCCGAGCGACGCGCCCGAGATGATGGAAGTTATCGTCGATGAAATAAACAACGCGGTCGAGACGCTGACAGAGGCCGAAATCGCCCGCGCAAAGGCCCAGATGAAGGCGGGACTGCTGATGGCGCTGGAAAGCTGCAGCGCGCGCGCCGAACAGATGGCGCGGCATATTCTTGCCTATGGCCGCCCGCTCACGGCGGAAGAACTTGTAGCACGAATTGACGCCGTCAGCGTTGAGACGACGCAAAATGCGGCGCGTGGGCTCCTGAGCCGAAGCCGTCCCGCCGTGGTCGCGCTTGGCAATGGCCGCGGCCTCGACAATGCCGTGACGCTTGCCGAGGGATTGTCCCGGCCGAAGGCGCGGGCGATGCTTCATTAAGTATTGCGACGGACACTGGTGAAGCCGTGAGTTTGCGCTAAACTCTGCGTCATCTCGTTTTAAAAACAAAGGTTGTGATCTTGGCTCTGTTTCGTCTGCCATCGGCGACGGCTCCAGCACTTGCTCCACAAGGGCAGGGATTGCTTCTGCGCGCGCCGGCGATGTCAGATTTCCCGCAGTGGAGTGAACTGAGAGAGCGAAGCCGAACCTTTCTGACGCCGTGGGAGCCGATATGGCCCTCGGACGATTTGACGCGTTCCGGATTCCGGCGGCGGCTGCGGCGCTACACCGAGGATATCGCCGAGGACCGCGCCTATCCATTCGTCGTGGTGCGGGAAGACGACAATGCGATTGTCGGTGGCGTAACGCTCGCCAATGTTCGTCGCGGCATCGTTCAGGCAGGCACCATCGGCTACTGGATCGGCCAGCCGTTTGTGGGCAAAGGTTACATGACGTCGGCGTTGCGTGTCTTGCTGCCGACGCTGTTCGGCGAACTCAATCTGCATCGCGTCGAAGCCGCTTGCATTCCCAGCAATCTCGCCTCGGTGAAGGTGCTCGAAAAATGCGGCTTCGCGCGCGAGGGTTTGGCGCGGCGATATCTGTGCATCAACGGTGTCTGGCAAGACCATTATCTTTACGGCCTGCTGGATGAGGATATTCGCGGTTAACCAGTGCGCTTGGGAAGGCGGTTTGATGCAGCTTGCGCCTTTGGATCGCCGCCTTTGGCCTGTTATAAGGCGCAGCCTCACTTTTTGGACCCGCCGGAAGCGACCATGAAAATCAACGCAAAGCGAGCCGCCGGCGTGACGCTGGTCATGATTGCCGCGAGCGCTCTCTCTGGATGCGGTGGCGGCAGCATGTTCGGCTCATCGTCGGGGACCGGCTCCTCATCGTCCGTCGGCAGCCGTTTCAGTCAGTTGTTCGGATCGAACTCACAAGCGGCCACAACGTCCGACACTCCCGCAACGCCTTCAACTCAAGCGACCGACAACAGCGACCTGACATGCCCGAGTGTGCAAATCCGGTTCGGTGCATCGACGTTGTCCGTCGGGCTGCCGGGTAAACCGGCGAGCGGAAACGATCTTCGTTATCAGGGCACGATCACCCGCACTGCGCGTGACTGCAATCTTACGAATGGACAGATCACGGCGCGCATTGGCATTCAGGGCAGGATCATCGTCGGCCCGGCGGGGGCCCCACCCACGGTGGACGTGCCGGTTCGCGTCGCAGTGGTGCAGGATGGTGCGCCGGAGAAAATCATTGCGACCAAGGCCTACAAGACAACCGTCGAGTTGCCTGCGGGCGAACTCA